>NZ_JBCGFB010000002.1:0-117428 GCF_038752175.1 Nocardia sp. No.11
GGAACCAGGTAATTCGCTCTCCGGCTCAGCGGGGGAACCTCAGCCCGACCGGAGGTATCACACCGGCCACCGTCGAGTCCTATCTTGCGCTGCCGAACGTCTGCTGCGTCGGCGGTTCCTGGCTCACCCCAGCACCGGCCATCGAAGCTGGGGATTTCGACTCGATCCGCACGCTCGCCGCCGCAGCGTCGTCATTGCGCGGGTCGAATTCCGGCTGACCGAGACACTTGGCTGGCAGGGCGGTGTGATCCTCGGATGGTCGTGGATGCGGCGCGATCACAATGGCCGCAGCCCAGACTCTTCCTGAGCACCCACCGTTGAGGCCGCGGCTACGGAGTAGACCCCGATCACTGAAAAATGCACTGAAGGATTGGATGACGTACTGAACGATTGGATGACGTCCCACAGCCCAGTTCAACTCCCGCCGCCCGGCAACGGTGCCGGGAATTCGCCCGCGGCAGCCGTCGCGGGTTCGGTCGACAGCAAGCGATCAATGTCTTCCTCGAAGACACCTTCGAACTGCGGGTGTTCGCCAGTTCTCTGAAAACCCAACAGGTCCAAGCGGCTCTCGGCTTCGCCCATGCCTCGGTCGAATACACCCGCACCCCCCGGATCCCGCGACATCGCCCGCGACCGGGGCTGGAATTGGTCGACCTTCATCACCTGGCTCGTCGCCCGCCCCGACTACGCCCGGCTCGTCGCCGAACTCGCCCGGCTCGGCATCGACGGACACCTCGCCCGCGCGTCCTGACGGCACCACGGCTGCCTCACAACCCAGCCTCCGACCCACCTCGCCTATCCCCGGAAAAGACTGAGCCCTGACCGACATCCGGCCAGGGCTCAGTCCTTGCACAGACTACGTCGCGGCCTCGGTGAGGTCGACGATCGTTGCCCCGGCCGCGTTGCTCCGCACCGAGGCGATCCCCTTCTTTGCCGCGTCTTTGCTCGCATAGCCCTGACTGTGGGCGATCACTTCGCCGTTGCCAGCATTGAGACTCCATCGGACTTTGCCCGCGGCGTCGGTGAACAGTTCGAACTTGCCTGCCATGACTACCTCGTTCCACACCTCGAGAACGTGCCTGACAACTCCCGAGCGCAAACGCCTACCTGCGCCAGACCTGCACGGACACGCACCCCACCGCACCCGAACCCGCCGACGGCGATCGTGGTCTGCAAACCCCGATACGCGCCGCACAGGCAGACACCGACGGACACCAGCGGACACCTCCGTCGCCGGCGGAACCACACACCGGCCTGGTGCGTCGATTCTGAGTATGGGAAGACTCGATCGACAGGCCTTGCGCGACGCCGAGCTCGATCCCGACGATCCGGCCGTGTGGGCACACTTCTCTCGGCGTCCATCGGCCGGCGGAACGCACTTCGGGGAGTATTTGCAGCTCAGCAGCATTCCCGCGGGATCTAGCAGATCACTACTTGTATTGCTCAGCGAAGAGCCAACCATGGCAGCCTGACGCGGTCAAAGTTCGGCGCACAAGAAGACCCCTCCGACCGAGGTCAGAGGGGGGTTTCTTCTGTCGGGCTGACAGGATTTGAACCTGCGACCACCTGGCGAACGTTCCGGCTCTCTCGAACATGCTCAAAGCTACTCAATGCCAGCTAGCATCAACATCTTTCGCGAACCCGCCGTGCTCGACGGTTTTCCTGAATTCGCGTTGATTCCGGTCAAACTGTGGGGTTTCTGTGGGGCCGCCAACGTTCTACCTTGCCGGCGAACCGGGCGAGCGTTCCCCACAGTGAATCTGACCCTCGTTACCTCGTCCCTTGCGACGGCGATTCCCTCGGTGCCGTACCTCCATTGCAGCGAACACGCCTCGGCAACGAGACGCTTCGCGGAACTGGATGCCCTCCGGCGACTCGGTCAGCAGCGCAAGGCGCGCGCGGGCACATCGCCCTCCCTGGTCAGTGGAAGTTCGATCTCGCTCAGGAGCTCACGATAGCGTCGAGCCAGTGCAGGCGGATCTTGCCGGCTGTAGGCAACGATCTCGCGGAAGACCCCCGCCCCGACGCGGCGTGTGTGCTCACTCCAGCCACCGGGCACGGCATTGGCGGGGGCGAGAGTGACGCCGAGGCCTTCCACAGCGAAAGACAGTCCTGCTGCGACCTGGCCGGTGCGCGCGACCGCATGGGCGACGAAACCCATACTCGCGCAGAGCCAATCGATGATCTCGCTCATGCCCTGCTCGGGCTCGTACAGCACCCATGGGGCGCTGGCCAGTTCCCGGGCATCCACACGGGCACCGGGGGCGTGGACTTGCGGGCCGACGACGACCAGCTCTTCGAATCCCAGCGACACGATCGGTCCGTCCCAGTCCTGAGGTCGAGGTCCCACCGTCAGATCGCCGTGCCCCGCGCGGGTGGCAGCCTCGAGGTCACGGCGATGGGAATAGTCGTGTAACCGCAGCACCGCGTCCGGGAATCGTGTGTGCCAGCGTGCAGCGCTCGGCGGCAGGATTCCCGCAGCCACCGAGCGCACCGTGAGTACATGGACGTCCCCGCCGGCGCCCGCGAGCACCTGCGCGACCGCCTGCTCCGCGGTGGCGACCTCGGCCAGTATCTTGCGCGCCAAAGGAATCAGAACCCGGCCCGCAGGCGTCAACGACAGCCCGTGGCGGCCTCGCTCGAGCAGCGGAGCGCCCAACTCCTTTTCCAGAGTGCGGATCTGTTGGGACAGCGAGGGCTGCGACACGAACAACTCGCCTGCGGCCGCGCTGAACGAGCCACTGTCCCAAATCGAGACAAGATATTCCAGCTGACGCAACTGCATGCCTGGTGCGGGCTCCTCTCATCGGCGACGCCCCGGGAGTGTGGCATCGATCGTGCCCGACGGGAGCTCAGCTGACGAGCTTGACGCGCTTGTCGCGCCGAGCCAGTCGTTCCAGCAAGAAGTCGACCTCGGCGCGCGCGGAGGTCGAGAGGACAGGCCGCGGCGCACGCTGAGTGTCGCTTGTCAGCAGCCCGCGTCGGGTCATCACATACTTCCGTACCGCCAGGCCGATGCCGGGCTGCTGCTCGTAACGCAACAACGGAAGGTGGGCGTCGAACAGGTCGTGGGCAGCCTCGCGATGGCCTGCGGCCGTCAGAGCGACGACATCGACGAGCAGTTCGGGCACACAGTAGCCGGTCATGGCGCCATCGGCACCGCGTTCGGTCTCGAAGTCCAGAAAGAGACCACCGTTACCGCACAGGATCGACAACCGTGGCATCGCCGATTCTTGTTCGAGGCGGCGCAGAGCCGAGATCTTTTCCAAGCCTGGCCAGTCTTCGTGCTTGAGCATCACGCAGGACGACACCGTCGTAGCGATGCGCGCGATCACCGCTGGGGTCATGACCACCGAGAACGAGAGCGGATAGTCCTGCAATACCAGAGGCACCGACTCCCCCAGTGCCTCCGCCACACCCTGGTAGTAACTCACGATCTGATCGTCGGTACGCAGCGTATTCGGTGGAGCGACCATGACACCGGCAGCGCCGGCCGCCATGACCTGGTCACTGAGAGCACGCATGGGGGCGTATCCCGGGGCCGAGACCCCGACGACGACTGGTAAGGCGGTCTTGTCCAAGACGAACGAGACCAGCGCACTGGATTCGGCGTGGGACAGCTTCGGAGCCTCACCCATCTGGCCCAGCACGGTCACACCGCTCACCCCGGCCGATTCGTAGAACTCGAGCAGCCGGCCGAGCGAAGCATAGTCGATCTCACCGTCGCTGTGGAACGGTGTCGGCGCGATCGCGAAGACGCCGGCGGTATCGCGAGTCAGAACAGCCATGAGTAAATCCTTCTGTGCCAGAGGTGATGTCGAACAGAGACTCAGATGCCCGCGATCAGTCCGCCATCGACGCGCAGCACCGATCCGTTGATGTAGGCGGCGGGAACGCCGGCCAGAAAGGTCACCGCGGCCGCGTACTCACCCGGATCGCCGTAGCGCCCAGCAGGGATCGTGGCCACGCTCTCGGCGTAGACCTGCTCGACGGTTTTGGTTTCCCGTTCGGCTTTGGCTCGGTCGAGGAAGTCGGTGCGCCCGGTGCCGATCCGCCCGGGCACGATCACATTCGCGGTCACGCCGTCAGCGGCAACTTCCCGAGCGAGAGTTTTCGACCAGCCCAGCAAGCTCGAACGCAGAGTGTTGGACAGTCCCAGGTTCGGAATCGGAGCCAGCACACCAGAACTCGTACTGGTGATCACCCGCCCCCAGCCACGGGCTCGCATCCCCTGCACGAGATGGTCGGTGATCGCAATGACCGGAAGCACCATCGACGCGAAGTAGCGTTGCCACACCTGCGCGGACTGGCCGGTGACAGGAGCCGGCGGCGGACCACCCGTGTTGTTGACCAGGATGTCGACTGGACCCAACTCGTTCTCGATCACATCGGCGTTGGCTTCGATCACCGACAGATCACTCAGATCCCATCCCAACGCCACCCCGGCCCCGCCAGCGCGAGCGACCGCTTCGACAGTACGTTCGGCGGCGCCGCGGTCGATGTCGGCCACCGCGACCGCGACCCCCTCGGCAGCCAGCGCCGCCGCGACCGCACTCCC
This sequence comes from Nocardia sp. No.11, assembly GCF_038752175.1. NCBI lineage: Bacteria > Bacillati > Actinomycetota > Actinomycetes > Mycobacteriales > Nocardiaceae > Nocardia > Nocardia sp. No.11. The sequence goes on from NZ_JBCGFB010000002.1 coordinate 4,559, forward strand.
GATGCCGCCTCCGCCACCGAGAACCAAGGCCGTGCGACCCGAAATTCCCAGATCCATTCGTGAATTCTCCTGTTTCGCATCGAACCGCGATCGGCGGGTCCGATATTTCGATCGAAAGTAGCACCGAGTACACCGACTCAGCCAGATCGAATATCCGAAGCCGCCGATAGATGTTTCTTATACACCCTGTTCACAGCAGGCTCAATGAACGAATGCAGACAATTTCCATGGATCTCGACATTTAGACACAGGACTACCCGGGGCCATATATTTGCGTAATTCATCGACTAGACCAGGAGGCCTACAGATGTCGGTTCCGAAAACAATGCTGGCAGCGGTGCTGGGCGAGGCAGGCGTGATCACCACACGCGAACTGCCCGTTCCGCACATCGCGGCCGACGAGGTGCTGGTCCGTGTGCACCGCGCCTCGCTCTGCGGCACCGATGTCAAGATTCGTAGCCGCAAGTTCTTTCCCGACGGTGGGCCGATGCCGTACACCTTCGTCCCGGGTCACGAGTACGCCGGAGTCGTCGCCGCCGTCGGCGACAGTGTGGACGAATTCGTCGTCGGGGACCGTGTCGTCACCGAAGCCCACCGAGGCTGCATGCGCTGCGCCAATTGCCTGTGCGGGGCATACACCGACTGCCTGAACTACGGCAACCGCGACAAAGGTCACAGCACCCAGGGAATGACGGTCAACGGCGGCTTCGCGCAATACGTCGCCAACCCGGTCTCCACGCTGACCAAACTGCCCGAGAACGTCGATTTCGACGCTGCCGTCGTACTCACTACGGTGGGGACGGTCATGCATGCGTTCGACGTGCTGGACTCGCTGATCGTCGGCGCCAGCGTCGCGATCATCGGTCCCGGCCCGATCGGACTGCTCGGCGTTCAGGTCGCCCGCGAGCTCGGCGCTCAGCCGGTCATGCTGATCGGCACCCGCCCCGGCCGCTTGGACATCGGAGCCGAATTCGGCGCCGACACTATACTCAACACCAGCCAGGTCGATGTTGTTGCCGCTGTGCGTGCGGCCACCGGCGGGCACGGCGCCGACATCGTTCTCGAATGCTCCGGCGCTCCGGCCGCGGTCGACACCGCCCTGGCCATGACCAAACGTTCCGGCACCGTCGTGCTCGTCGGCTTCTTCGACCAACCCGTCACCGCGAACCTCAATCACGCGGTCATGAACGGCATCTCGCTGCGTTCTGTCCGCGGCGAAGGTGCCGGGTCGGTCGCACGCGCAGTGTCGCTGGCCGGCCAGGGGCGCCTGCGCACAGAAGAACTGGTGACACACCATTTTCCACTCGAGGCCATCGCGGAAGCCTTCGAGACCTACACCGCTCGCACCGACAACGCCATCAAGGTCATGCTCGATGTCACCGACTGAGCGCGACGTGGCAGTCGCGATGGCGGCGGCCGCCGACGCTTGGCTCAGCTCGCTCACCCCCGGGCAGCGTGACACCGCGCAGTTCGGCTCCGCCCTGACGCCCGACTCCGAGTCCGAACGTCTTCGCTGGTTCTACACCCCCACCGACCACGGCGGCCTGTCGTTGCGCGAGCAGAGCCCCAGCCAGCAAAGCCTGGCCATGCAACTACTGGCCACCGGGCTCTCCGCCGCCGGCTACGCTACCGTCGCCACCGTCATGGGACTCGAGAACATCCTGGACCATGTCGAAGGCTGGGGAGTGCACTGGGGACGCGAACGCGGACGCGACCCGCAGCTCTTCTGGCTGCGGGTATTCGGTCAGCCCGGCGACACCGTCTGGGGATGGCGACTCGGCGGACACCACATTTCGATCAACAACCTCATCGTCGGTGGACGCACCGTCGCCACCACACCCAACTTCCTGGGTGCCGACCCTGCTACCACTGTGCTCCTCGGCTCGACCCTGCGTCCACTGGCGGGACTGGAGGAAGTGGCCAGAGAACTGGCGAGGTCGTTGAGCGGCGAACAATGGCGAAGGGGACTGCTGCATGCCTCGGCGATCTCCGACATCGTCTCGGGCAATCGAGCGCGGATCAGCCACGGCGACACCATGATGCACATGCAAGACCTCTGGCGCGGCCAATTCGACGACCCCGCACTCACCGCACTCGTCGACGACATCGACCGCCGCGCGGAAAGCGCGAGCGGCTACAGTCAGACCGACCACGATACGTTGGCAATTACTCAGGTACCCAAGGGAATTCGCGCGAGCGAACTCGACTCCGCGCAACGCACACTCCTGCGCGCGCTGATCGGGCTCTACACCGGCCGCGCACCCGAGCCCATCGCACATCGCCACAGTGCCTATTACGCCCGCGACACCGTTCTGGATGAAGTCCATTTCGGATGGGCCGGTGCCACCACGGCAGGGCAGCCGCACTACTACCGCATCCAAGGTCCGCGTCTGCTCATCGAGTACGACAACACCCAACGCCACGCCAACCACGCACACTCGGTCTGGCGCGACCCGGTCGGCGACTTCGGCCTGGACACCCTCGCCGAACACCATCGGCACCTCCCCCACTGATCAACCCGCATCAGCCCGTCTCATGCCCGGGGGCCGACGAGCACGAGACGGGCTGGTGCCCTATGTTTCTGGGCGCACCGGGGCGAGGTTTCCGCGGACCGGACGTCGACAGCCGGACGGATCATCCCGAGCGGGTGAAACGGAACGCGGAGGCGACGGCCCATGTGGTCGTAGCGTGTGCCACCACGGCCAAGCGCTCAGGATCGCGACTGACAGCGTTGCCCTGAAACGAAACCAGTAGGCTGGTGGCGACGGGTGGGATGCTGCTGGGCCTGCTCCAAAAGCTCGACGAGTCCAGACGCGGACGGGGCGGCACTCGCCGACCAGATGATCGATCGAGTCCCCAGCGTGTTCGGCATGAACAAGCGTTCCGCGCACCACCTCAGCTCCGGCCCATTGCTCGAACTCCCCGTCGGCCCAACCTGCTCCTGGCGACCGGGCACTGGCATCCTGCTCGGGTCAGGTCCTCTTCGAGGCTACCCGCGCGATCGCTTCGAAGGCGCGATCGCGCAGTTCACGACGCGCCCGAGTCAACAACGGCGCCGTCGGCACCGCGAACGAATCTCCGCCGAAGCGAGAGAACAGCGCGGCGGCATTACCGTGATGGATCGCTTCAAGAGTGTCCGGGCTGACGCCGCCGAACTCGCGCATGCCCGCATCGAACCAGGCCACCGCCGCCTGTGGCGCGAAGGGCCAGTCACTGCCGTAGAGCACGTGACCAGGATCGGCGAAGGCCAGCAAGCTCGGCAACGCCGCCGCGCTCGAGGACAACGCGGTGTCGAAGTAGAAGCCGGCGAACTCCTCGAGCACTTCGATGGGATTTCGGCCGGTCTCACTGAATATCGCCAGCGCCATCCTGTGCGCGGCGTAGGGAACGAACCCGCCACCGTGACCGAGAATGAACCGGATATTGGGGTAGCGTCGGCGAACTTCGTTGCGAACGAGCAGATAGGCGGCGCGACTCGTGTCGAGCAGAAAGTCGGTGGCGAACGGAGGAACGCCGTCCACCGGCGGACCCGGCACGTCGGCCGGATGCACGAATACGATGGCCGCACGCTCATCGAGTACCCGAAACAGCGCATCTTGGCCGCGCTGCCCGATGTAGACACCCCGCGAGTTGCTCAGTAGCACCACACCGTCGGCGCCGAGGGTGTCCAGGGCCCGCGTCGCCTCCGCGGCCGCCGCAGCCACGTCCGGCAACGGCACTGTCGCGAAGAACCCGAATCGGTCCGGCTCCTGATCAGCGATAGCACCGGAGAAGTCGTTGACCGCGCGGGCCAGCTCCGCGGCGTCCTCCGGATCGGCCAGGAAGCTGGTACCCGGCGTCGAAACGGACAGCACAGACGCCCCCATTCCGAATTCGTTCATCACCTCTCGAGCCGAGTCCAGGGACCAAGGTGGAACCTCCCGACCACTGGGAGCGCTGATACCCTTCCCGATCAGCGCCTCCCGGTACACGGGCGGAATTAGATGCTGATGTACGTCTATCCGAACCATTGGCATCACTTCCTGATTCTTCGTTGCCGAGGCGCCCACAAAGTCATACCCACCGGCGTAGGCGCCGGAGTCGTTCAGGCTGGATTGTGCTGGCGTCGACGGCGACTGCGCGGGGCGAGTATGGCGTAGGCGAGGACGGTCGCACCGAGGAAGGCGAGACCGGCAGGGACGACATCGCGAACGGTTGTGACGGTACGACCCAACGCCCTGACTGTGTCCACGACATCGCTGACGCCTTCCGGGGTGCTCTGCACCGACAATCGCATCAGCGGCAGCATCGGAATGGTGGAGTATCCCGTGTTGATTGCGAGCAACGTGGTTTGGTCCTGAGCCAGGAACAGTGGGGCGCTGAGTTGTTCGTCGAGCACGACGGTGTAGACGGTGTGCGAGACGTACGCGAGCATGACCTCGTTGGGCAATTCCGGCAGAATCGTCTGCACCTGGTCGCGGTATTCCAGGGGTAGCCGTGGCGCGATGGCCTGGAGAGCCAGCAAGGGCATAGTGCTGCCGTCCCCGACCGTGGTCATGTTGGCGATCGCGGTGCGCATCGGCGCGAGAATCGTGGAGTTGACGATAGGGGCGTGAAGTAGGCCTTCGAACTGAAAGCCATTGCGGCCCTGTACATCACGGTCCCGGACGTGTTCCAGACGAACAGTGCGGTCGGTGAGAGGGTCGTACATCGCAAAGGGGGACCGATCCGAGCCGATCGATCGAGCCAACACGACACCGCGGCGTTGGTTGGTGACCTCGACCCCGTCCGGAGCCGCCTTCTGGCGGAACGTGGCGCGGTCGATCGCATAGCGGAACTCCGTCTTCAACTCCCCGTCAGGCCGTTGGATTCGGGTGGTCGCATGCAACACCGCGGTGTCGCCGTGGACGGCTTCGACCGCCAGACCGCGCTCTACACGCGCAGGCGCAGGCGGACCCAACGTCATCGTTGCCGGGGCGAGGGTTTCAACGGCGCCATGCATCGACATCGAGGACTCGAAGTCGTCCGGCAGTTTCGACAGTTGTGAATAGAGGACGAACCGGATACCTCCGGCCGCGATGAGCGCGACCGCCGCCAGGACGACCACCATGATGCGGCGCCAAGGCCATCGGCGAGTCTGACGATGGGGAAAAGCGACAGTGTCTTCAGCCTTCATTGTCCTGCTCCGAGAGGTGGCCGCAAGCCGGATCTTCGACCTCGTCCGGCGCATTCCTGGTCGAGAGGAGCGCGTGTTGACGACACCTGCGGGGTGAGTGCGGCCCAGGGTGACCTGCACCACAATGACCGTACCACGGTATCGGCTACTATGTAGCCAATTCTAGGGCGGATTCAGGCGAAGCCGCTCCTGCTGAAGGGCGGAATCAGTTGAACGAGCCGACCAAGACCATTGCCGCGATCGGATGCTCGGGTCGAGTGGCTGAAATCTTCGTGCGTGGGTTGCTGGCCGAAGGGGTTCGCGTACGCCTTTTGGCCCGCGACGCCGAGATCCTGGCGCATCGATACCCCGAGGCGACCATCGTCGCGGGCAGCATGATGAATCCCGAGGACGTCGCGTGCGCAGTCGAAGGCGCCGACGCGGCATTGGTCCTGACCCCGATTGCGCGGCGCAACGATCCGGCTACCGAGTCCAAGGCGGCGAACGCGGTCATCTCTGGCGCCCGGACCGCAAAACTGAAGCACATGATCTATACATCCGCGCTCGGCGCCGGTCGCGCTTCCGGCGTCGGCGTTCTCGAGGCCAAGTACGAGGTCGAACGGTTGCTGGCATCGAGCGGCATCGGATATAGCGTACTGCGGTGCGGATCGTACATGGAGGATGTTTTCGACCCCAGGCTGGATATGCTCGAGAGAGGCCGGTTCTTTCTGCCTATCAATAAATCTCGCCGCATCAGCTATGTGAGTCAGAAGGATGTCGCACCGTTCATCGTGCACGAACTGGTCGGCAAGGGTCGTGTGATCAACGGAGTCGTCGACTTCGTCGAGCCGCGAAGTTACACCGTCCACGAGGTCGAGCGATTACTGACGGTAGCGGCGGGTCGGACGGTCACGGCGCCACCGAGGTTCCCGTTCTACTACCTGTCGCTCGCCGCGCTTCCGCTCTTCCGCTGGCGTGGACATCGACTCTCATCGATTATTCCGTTGGTTCGCCACTGGGACACCCATGGTTCCGTCGCGTCCGACAGTACGGTGGCGGTCTACTCGCCATCGTTCCGCATGACAACACTGAGCGAGCATCTCGCCGGGCTATTTCAGCGTCCGCGGTAGCTCTCACCTGGACTCGATCGGCGTCGCCCGCGCCGATCGAGGCAAGAGACAGGGAGTACCGGCATCTCCATTCCGGTCGTCGGCGTCGAATCCACTGGCAAGCCGACACCCCCGATGAATCTTCTGGCAACAACGGTTGCGTACAACGCCATTGAGAGTCGCCGGTCGGCGGCAGCCCGGTGAGTTCGAGGATCTGCGCATGGCGATTGCCGATCGTATTGTTCGCGGCCCGGACCGGGCCTGGCCAACTGGTGATCCAGGGCGAGATCGTCAAGGCGTACCGGGGTGGCGCTTTACGAAGTCGGATCGCGACATCGAGTAGTTCGCGGGCGATGCTCGCAGCGCCGAAGATGCCTTGCACTGGGACTCGACAGCGACGCCGGCGACCGGGCGACGCGGAGGTCGATATACAGGAGGCCACCACGAAGACCACGGTTCGACATCCAGCGAGCGGCTGTCAACCACGTCGGTTTCGAGTCCACGCCCACGGTTGCGCAGAGCAGGGGTTGGCGCGCAAGCGGTGATTGTGGCGCGGCAGGTCGGCGGGTAGGAAAGTCACCGATGTCGACCAGTGGCGCGCCTGTTCCCGGGAGAGACGTAGCTCCGCAGCAGGCCGAGCCCTGCCAGGACACCCGCCGAGGAGATCGCGGCATAGCCGAGCACTATGCCCCATTGCGCGCTTCGTGGCTGACTGACCACCTGATCTGCTGTCGATGAGACGAATCCGCTCATGCCGAGAACGAAGCCGTAGGCACCCGCGCCCACAGCACCTCCGATCGTCTCGCCGGCTGACCACAGCCCTGCGAGAACCCCCGCACGGCGATGGCCGGACTCGACCGCGTCGGCGGCCAAGATATCAGCGAGCATTGCCTGCGGCAGGATTTGCGCTCCGGCGAAGCCGATTCCGGCGATCAAGATGGCCACACAAGCCACCTCGAACCGCACCGACTGCTCAACGCGAGGCAGCGCGGCAACGGCGACGGTGCCCGCGCCGAGGATCGAAAGCGCCACCGTCAGACAGGATGCTTTGCTCCAGGCAACCGCGGCGCGGCGCCACGCCGGCATCGTCAGCAGCACCGGCCCCACCGCACACAGGAACAGCGGTGCGAGCGCACCGTCCGACCCGAGGAGCTGGATCGCCAAATACGGCAGCCCGGCCAGCGTCACGGAGACAACCACCTCGATCAGCACGAACACGCCCAGCAGCACCCGAAACGGCCGGTTCCGCCAGGCCGTGCTCAATGCTTCACGCAGCGAAGTCACCTTCAGTGCCTCGGCCGCCACCGCAGCGCGGGTCGATCGACGAGCACTGTAGATCGCGCCACTCGCTCCGATGAAAATCAGACAACCCATGACGAGCGCCATCACAAAGTAGCCCTGACGTCCCCCGCTCTCGCTCCCGGTGAGCGCGGATGCCACCGCGGCTACGACGATCATCGCCACGGCCTGCCAGGCGGTGCGCCACACCATCATGGACGTGCGTTCCGCAGAGCTTCCTCCGAGCTCGGCGGGCAGAACACTGTAAGGGATCACGAAGGCCGAAAAGCCGAGCCCCGCCACAACCAGCGCGGCCCCCACCCACAACGCGGCGCCGTTGCCACTGATCGGGGAGAAGAAGATGGCCACAAATCCCGGCGCGAGCACCACAGTTCCCGCGATCATCCACGGTCTGCGAGGGCCGAGTCGCGACACGGTCGAGTCGGACAATCTCCCGATGAGAGGGTTGTAGACAAGATCGAGCAGCTTGGGTACGAGGACAACGAATCCCGCCACTCCGGCAGCAACACCGAGGACGTTGGTCAGGTAGTGCAGGAGGACCAGACCAGGCACCATGCCATATGTTGCTGTCGCCAGGGAGCCCAGGCCGTACGCCACTCGAATGCTCGGTGTGAGGGAGTACCCCGACGAGGCAGCAGCGGCGGTCAGCGTCACGTTCCGCCCCCGCTGCCCTCGAGCACGACCGTCGGGATCCGGCCAGATGTGTAGTTGACGGTGGGCATGTCCCTCCTGCTGCCATGTCGATGCTCGTACGCGCGTTGCTCATGACTCGCTGAACGTCGCGCCGTCGCGCGTGGCCGGCCGTTCAGCCTTCCCGGCGTCGTCCGCACGACGCGGGTACACGCCGTTTACGGTAACAGTGTTGCCGAATTATCTTCGCCGGTCAAACCCCCATGCGTAGGCCGCGCTGTCGATCATTGCCCCGGAGAACTTCTATTCACTTCTGAATAGTTCATCAAACACTATTGACTGACGGTTGCGTCGTGAGTGACGATATCCTCAGTTAGGAAGGAGTGATCCATGGTCGACCTGCACGATCCACACCAGGACCTGCACAGCGAGGCCGGCGCTCTCCCCGGTGAACACCCAGGGAGGGCGCGGAACCCGGTGATCAAAGTGCGCGATCTCGCATGGCTGGAGTTCGAGAAGCCAGATCTCGACGGTGCCGAGCGCTTCGCGCACGCCTTCGGTTTCCGCACCGCCGGCCGCAGCGCGACCGAACTCCATCTGCGCGGCACCGACGCCGGAGCACCATGTGTGCTGATCCGCCGCGGCGGACGATCGCGATTCCTCGGACCGGCCTTCCTGGCCACAGAGTCCGCCGACTTGCACCGGCTGGCCTCATACACCGGATCAACGGTGACAGCACTGCCGGACAGCCTCGGTGGGCTGACCGTCGACCTCAGCGACCCCAGCGGGCTCGCGGTGCGGATCGTCTCCCAACCTCATACGCTCCCCGCTCTGCCCGCGCAGCAGCCACGAACGCTCAACATCGGGCACGATCTCGAACGGGTCAACCACACCCAGCGCCCGCCCCGCACCCCGGCCGGGATCCAGCGCCTCGGGCACGTTGTCGTCCAGACAACGCGCTACCGACAAACTCTCGACTGGTACCTGGACAACCTGGGTCTGATCGTCAGTGACTTCCAGTACTACGCAGGCCAACGCGACCGTGGTCCGGTGATGAGCTTCATCCGCTGCGATCGCGGCGAGACACCCACCGATCATCACACGCTCGCCCTGACGCTCGGCCCGAGAAATCGGTATGTCCACTCGGCGTATCAAGTCTCGGACCTCGACGCTCTCGCCGCGGGCGGGGAGTACCTTCTCGACCTCGGATACCGCCGATCCTGGGGCATCGGCAGACACGTCCAGGGCAGCCAGATCTTCGACTACTGGCGCGACCCCGACGGATTCCTGGTCGAGCACTTCACCGACGGCGACATGTTCGATCACACCGTCGAACCCGGCTGGGCACCGATGACGGCTTCCGGACTATCCCAATGGGGGCCGCCGGCGACCACCGACTTCCTCGGGCTGAGCCCGGGCCGCGAGTCGGTATACGAGGCACGGGCCCTACTCGACGCTTTGCGCGATGACAACGAATTCGATCTCCACCGCCTACGCGGCCTGTTGAAAGTAGCCAGCTCATGAGCATTTCCGTGCTCCGCACCAGCGACGCATGGTGGGTGCAGACACCCGTCGGCGCCGCCCGTATCGATACGCACGCGACAACCACCAAAGAGCTACTCGCCGACCGTATGGCCGTCGAGGCCGCCCGAGCGTCATCCGACCTCGTTCCGGTCGAGAGCCTTTCGCTGATCTCGCCGGTGACCACGCCCTGCCGAGTCGTTGCGCAGATGACCAATTTCGTCTCGCACGTGAAGGATTCCGGCGGTGATCCGGCGACCGTCCCACTGACCTTCTTCCGGAAGGCATCCGGATCCATCAGCGGCCCCACCGACGACATCGAGCGGCCTGCGCACGTGCGCTTGCTGGATTACGAGGTCGAGATCGGATTGGTCATCGGCCGCGAAGTGCCGGTGGGCACCACCATCGATGCCGACAATCTGGCCGAGTTCGTCGCCGGCCTCGTCGTCACCAACGACGTTTCCGCGCGTGACATCCAGCTGCCGAAAACCCAGTTCTACGAGGCCAAATCGTATCCGACATTCACCCCGGTCGGCCCCGCACTCGTTCTCGTCGACGCCGAGGAGCTCAAGCGGTTCACCGACCTTCGGCTGCGGCTGTGGGTCAACGGTGAGGTCAGGCAAGACATGACCGTCGCCGACATGATCTACAAGCCCGCCGAAGCACTCCAGTCGCTCACTCGCTTTCAACGCCTCGACGCCGGAGATCTCGTCCTCACCGGAACCCCGGTCGGCACCGCGATCAGCGCGCCGCCCAAGCCGGTCGAGCTCATCGGATCGCTTCTCCCGACGGCGTTGAAGTGGCGGCTGTTCTTCAAGGGCCAAGCCAAGAACCCGAAGTATTTGCAAGACGGTGACGTCGTCGAAGTCTCCGTCGCCACCGACGACAACGCGATCGATCTTGGCCGTCAGCGCACCACAGTGAGGTACAAGTGATCACCGACAACGCAGCGGCGACCGCGGAATTGTGGCCACAATACGCCGAACCGGGCGACCTGCTGGCCATCGAATCCATCCCACTGGCCGAGCGCGGCCTGCCACAGTCGACATACGCGCTGCTCGCTCGCGCCGCACGCTTGTGGCCCGAACGAGTCGCACTCACCGTTCTGCCCGAAGCGGCCCGCTGGCAGGAACCCTTCCAGCACACATTCGGAGAGCTGCTCGCCGATGTCCATCGGTATGCGAACCTGCTGCGTCGACTCGGTGTCGGTCGCGGTGACGCGGTCGCGCTGATGGCTCCCAACTGTGCCGAGCTCGTTCCCGCCACACTCGCCGCGCAGTTGGCCGGAATCGCCGCCCCGATCAATGCCGCTCTCTCGGGCACACATATCGAGGAACTTCTGCGTCGCTCCGGCGCGCGAGTTCTCATCGCCGCCGGACCTGACCTGTCCCCCGAGACTTGGGAGACCGCAGCGGCATTGGCGACCGATGGTCTCGTCGACGTCGTGCTCGTATTGCGCCCGACCGGCTTCGCCGCGATCCAGCCACTGCCCGTGCTCGAGGCAGCACACCTCGGATACCTGGATGTGCTGGCCTCCGACGAGATCTCGACCGGCTTCTCCGGCGAGCCCCCTCGATCCGAGGACTTGGCGAGCCTGTTCCACACCGGTGGCACCACCGGCCTACCCAAGCTCGCGGCACACACCCACGGCGGTGAAGTAGCCAATTCCTGGATGATCGCCGCCAACTCGCTGCTCGACACCGACGACGTTGTCTTCGCGGCTCTCCCGCTCTTCCACGTCAACGCATTGGTGGTCACCGTGCTCGCGCCGCTGTTCAAAGGGCAGCAGGTGGTCTGGGCAGGACCGCTCGGGTACCGAGACTTCGGTTTGTACGCCAACTTCTGGAAGATTGTCGCGCACTATGGCATTGCCGCCATGAGCGCAGTCCCCACCGTGTACGCGGTACTCGCCAACTGCCCTCTCGACGCCGATATCAGAAGTCTTCGCTACGCAATGGTCGGTGCCTCGCCACTCCCGCCGGCAGTCCGTGACAACTTCGAGCGCCATACCGGAGTAACGCTGGTGGAAGGGTACGGGCTCACCGAGGCGACCTGTGCCACCGCACGCAGCTTTCCCGACCTGCCACGTCCTGGGGCCGTCGGCCAGCGTATGCCTTACCAGCAGGTGAAGGTGGTTCGTGTCGGCGACGATGGCTCGTACGAGGACCTTCCCCCGGAAGCGACCGGTGTCCTGTGCGTCAGCGGCCCGACGGTGTTCGCCGGATACGTCGTCGGCCGCACCGACGACGGACATGTGCTCGACAGTCTCGGCAGCGTGGTGGACGGCTGGCTCGAAACCGGCGATCTGGCGCACATCGACAGCGACGGCTTCATCCACCTGCACGGGCGCGCGAAGGACCTGATCATTCGCGGTGGGCACAACATCGACCCTTCGACCATCGAAGACGCGCTGCTGTCGCATCCCGCCGTCACCGCGGCGGGTGCGGTAGGCCGTCCTGACCCGCATTCCGGCGAGGTACCGATCGCGTACGTGGTCCTCAGCACCGGTGCCACCACCACCGAATCCGAACTTCTGGAGTGGGCGTGTGAGCGGGTCCCCGAACCCGCCGCCGCGCCGAAGGCCGTGGTTGTGCTCGACGCATTGCCTGTCACCGACGTCGGAAAGCCCTACAAGCTGGGATTGCGTGCCGACGCGACGCGACGCGCGGTCGCCGAAGCCCTCTGTCACATCGACGGAGTACGCGCCGTCAGCGCGGCGATCACCGACGGCGAGGTGGTCACGACCATCGAAACCGATCGCGACGCCGATCACGCCGCGGTCGAGACGGCGTTGAGCTCGTTCGCCCTGACATGGAAGGCAGTGAGCCAGGCATGAGCATCCCGACAACTGCGCTGACAGTGGTATTGACTGCGGAATTCACGATATTCGGCATCCTGAAACTCACCGCTGCGAAGCAAATGCGAGACCGGGCCGCCCATGTCGGTATGTCGGTGATGACGTACCGATTGATCGGGGCACTTGAAGTCGTAGGTGCTGCCGGGTTGGTGATCGGGACGGTCTGGTCACCGGTGGGGTTGGCCGCGGGTATCGGTCTGGTTCTGCTGATGGTCGGTGCCATCACGACACACCTGCGAGTACATGACAAGCTCGTGGAGGCGGTCCCCGCGATCATGACGCTCGTCCTTGCGATCAGCTATGTCGCACTCGTCCTGACGGTGGATCGATGACCACCCACGACGCGCCGGTGATCATTGTCGGGGCCGGCCCCACCGGCCTTACCACCGCGCTCCTGCTCGCCCAGTACGGAATCGAAAGTGTGGTGCTGGAACGGTGGGAGACCGTGTACCCGCGGCCACGCGCGGTGCACCTCGACGGTGAGACCCGCCGGATCCTTGCACGTTTGGGCATCGACGACCAGTTCGCCGCAATCTCCCGCCCCGCGCTGGGGCTACGGCTACTCGACCGGCACATGCGGGTGCTGGCTCAATTCGACCGCGACCCCGTCGGTGGTCGAAGCGGCTATCCGGAAGCCAACCTGTTCGATCAGCCAGTCCTCGAAAGCATCCTGTGGGCAACTGTACTTCAGCAGCCCGGAATCACCATCCGCGGCAACGTCGACGTCAACGCGGTCACCGCTGACGATGACGGAGTGCGAGTCGATTTCACCGACCGGGCATCCACCGTTCCCGAGTCGATGACAGCAAGTTTCGTACTCGGCTGCGATGGCGCCAACAGCGTGGTTCGAGCCGGCATCGGCAGTGCGATGAAGGACCTCGGGTTCGAACAAACCTGGCTCGTGATCGATATAGCCACTGATGTCGAACTCGGCGAATGGGAAGGCGTGCATCAGGTTTGCGACCCGTTTCGCGCCGCGACCTTCATGCGGATCGGCGGGACACGATACCGGTGGGAGTTCCGCCTGCGACCCGGTGAATCCGCGGACGACTACGCGGACATCGCCGCCATCCATCCGCTGATCACGCCATGGACCAGACGGACCCCGATCGAAGAGCTCGAGTTGATCCGGGCCGCGGAATACACCTCGCGGGCGTGCATCGCCGACCAATGGCGGAAGGATCGAATCTTTCTGCTCGGCGACGCCGCGCACCTCACACCACCGTTCATCGGCCAGGGTCTGGGCGCCGGATTGCGCGACGCGGCCAACCTCTCCTGGAAACTGGCCGGCGTGCTCGCCTGCACTTTGCCGGCAAGCGTGCTCGACACCTATGAGGTTGAGCGAAAGCCACATGCACGAAGCCTGATCGAACTCGCGAAATTCACCGGTACCGCCATGACCGACGGGGGCGAGTTCGGCAACCTGTTGCGCCGCCTGATCGCGCCACACCTGCTCCGCATCCCTGGTTTCGACCAGCTGGTGACCGGAGGTCAAACGCCTCGGCTACACCGATCGGACCTTGTCGGACCCGCTCGGCTCGGCACATCCCTGAATGGGTCGCTGGTTCCCAACGCCCGTGTCGAGGCAAACCTCCGCTTCGATGCTCTCGTCGACGGTCGATACGCGGTCGTCACAGTCAGCGAGCCGAGCCCTGCCGACGTGGCCGCGATCGAACAGTCCGGCGGCGTGGCCGTGACCGCTCAGCCAGCCAGCGAACTATTGGCATGGCTGCGGTCAGGCCATACCTACGCCGCGCTGATCCGCCCGGACGGCATCGTCCAGCACACCGCTAAACGAGTCTCGGATCTGCGGACTGCTCTTCCCAACTTCGATATTCGTACGTCGCCGCCATCCGCGAACGATGGCGGCGAGACCGACCAAAGGAGCTTCGATGCTGAAGCGTGCTGACGTTCCGACCTATCGCCCAGATCTCTACTCCGAGGCGGCGATCCGTGACACCTACCCCCACTACACCCGTCTGCGAGAGCTCGGGCCCGTGGTGTGGCTGGCGAAACAACGCGCCTACGCGCTGCCCCGTTATGCCGAATGCAAGAAAGTACTTCGCGACGACGAAGCCTTCGTGTCCGGCGAAGGAGTAGGGCTGAATCCGATCACCAATCGCCTCTCCCGCGGAACCACGCTCAACAGCGATGGTGACGAACATTCGCGGCGCCGCGCCCTTCTGTCCCACCGGCTGACCCCACGAGCCTTGCGGTCGATGCACGAGACGATCGATGAACAGGCCACCGCGGTGGTCGCGGAAGCTGTCGCGCGCGGAAGTATCGATGGTGTCGATCTGGCCACCGCGCTGCCGATGTCGGTCGTGCCCGACCTCATCGGGTGGCCCGATCACGGCCGCGAACATCTTCTGCGCTGGGCCGGAGCCACGTTCAATGCTCTCGGCCCGCTGAATGCACGGTCGGTACACGCGGCGCCGGCCGGACTGGAGATGATGCACTTCGCCCGGCGCATCTCCCGCGATCGCGACATCAAGCCCGGCGGCGCGGGTCTCGACGTGCTGCGAGCTGCCGACGAAGGCAAGCTCACCCACGCCGAATGTCCGGCGATGATGGTGGACTACCTGGCGCCGTCGCTGGACACCACGATCGGCGCCATCTCCGCCGCGCTCTATCTGTTCGCCACCAATCCGGATCAGTGGAACCTGCTGAAGGCCGACCCGAGCCTGATCCCCAACGCTGTCAACGAGGCTGTTCGCCTCGAGTCTCCGGTCCGCGCCTTCTCCCGCAAGGTCACCCGCGATACCGAGATCGCCGGTGTCAGCCTCCCTTCCGGTTCCCGGATCGTGGTGATCTACGGATCCGCCAACCGCGATCCGCTCGAGTGGGATGCTCCGGACACCTTCGACATTCGACGTGACGCCTCGCGTCAACTCGGATTCGGCCACGGAACCCACGGCTGCGCCGGGCAAGGCCTGGCCCGCCTGGAAACCCAGGCCATCCTGCGCGCTCTGGTCGATCGAGTCGACCGCATCGAGATCGCCGGCCCCACCGAATGGGCCATGAACAACATCATCCACCGCTTCAGTCGCCTGCCGCTGCAACTGATCCCCGCCTGACAGAGAGGATCCCCCGATGAAAATTACTGTTGACTACCCTCGATGCGAGGGTCATGGGCTCTGCGCCGAACAAGCGCCCACCGTATTCGGTCTCGACGACGAGGGCGAGTTGATCTATCACTTCGACGGCGCGGATATCCCCGATGCGCAGATCGCTGTCGCACGGGCGGCCATCAATTCCTGCCCGGTCGCCGCTCTGCGAGAGCAGCGATGAGCCACCCCGGGGCGGTCGTCATCGTCGGTGATTCGATCGCCGGCGTGACGGCCGCACGCGAACTGCGCGCCCTGGGCCACGATGGCCGGATAACTCTCGTCGGAGCTGATCGACACGGCGCCTACTCCCGGCCACCACTGTCGAAGGCCGTGCTCAAAGACGATTCCGCCGACAACACGCTCAGGTATCACCTCGACGAACTCGACGTCGAGGAGGTTCGTTCGTCAGCCACCAGCGCGGATATCGACCACAAACGAATCGCCACCGTCGGCGGACACCTCGTGGACTACGACGCGCTCATCATCGCCACCGGCGCGAAAGCGCGGCGCCTCGCCCAGTCAGGCCAGCACGGTGAGTTCGTATTGCGGACACTCGACGACGCGCTCGCCCTGCGGACGCGGCTCGACACGGCCGCTTCAGTGATCGTTGTCGGCGCGGGATTCCTCGGTATGGAGGTGGCCAGCGCCTGCGTCGCCCGGGATATCCCGGTGACCGTTGTCGATGTCGACCGCCCACTCGAACGAGTCCTCGGGCCGTACCTGTCGACGCTGATCACCGAACGCGCTGAGCGAAGTGGTATTCGCGTCATCCGAACGCCAGGCCATGTTTCCCTGTCCGGAAATCCGGTACGGGGTGTCGCCCTGCCTGGCGGTACCGAACTGTTGGCGGACCTCGTGGTGAGTTGCGTCGGAGAAACGCCCAACACAGCCTGGTTACAGGGCACCGGCCTGGCCGATCACATCGGCATCGGTATCGACGACACCTGCGCCACCGCCATTCCGGATGTCTACGCCGCCGGCGACGTGGCCTACCTGCGGAAAGCGGCTAACCGGTCCGCTTTCTGGTCCAACGCAGTCGCGCAGGGACGGGTCGCTGCGGCGTCAGCGCTCGGTCACACGCCGACCTCGGCACCCAGTGATGACTACTTCTGGACAGAGATTCTCGGAATGAGCATCAAAGTCCTCGGGTCCCTGCCATTACGCGGCGCACCGAGCAACATCGACGGCGACCCGGCCGCCGGGTCCGCCCTGCTCATCTGGAACCGCGTCGGCGAAAGCCCCACGCTCGTCGCCTATGGCATCCGCAAGCCGGTCACGAGGCTCCGGACGATGGCTGCCTCGCTGACTCCCTGAAGCCCAGGTCATCGACTGCCGCTTCACCGCCGCGACCACCGTCCGATCGAGACGAACGTCCGCGATCCGCACCACCTGCCCTCATCAGATTCGCTGTTGCCGAATCAATCCCAGCGTCCTACCCCCGCTTTCCTGACGTCCTCGCCGTCGACGAGCAAGGTTCGCCGGGCGCCGACGCGTGCTCCGCATCGACGCTGCCGAGCACTCGATCCATGAGCCCACCAGCAGGCAGCTGCGGGCATGCCGTCTCCGTCAATTGGAAGGAACAACAGTGCGAACTCTGCGGTGCTCGATGCCGGACCCCATTCGCATCATTGCGGTAGGCGCGGTGGCCGCAGCGCTGACGAGCTGCTCGGCGTTCTCCGCCGATGACACCGTCGGCCGCACGACCAAGATCACCGCCGATTTCGAGAACATCGCGGGCATGTACGAGGGCAACGAGGTCATGGTCCTCGGCCTCGCGGTGGGCAAGGTCGACAAGATCGTCCCCAAGGGCACCTTCGTCGAGGTCCACATGACCATCGACGCGGGCGTGAAGATTCCCAAGGAAGCGATCGCCGCGATCGTCTCGCCCTCGATCGTCACCGACCGGCACATCGAGATCACCCCGCCCTACACCGGCGGTGAGGAGATGGAGTCGGGTCAGCACCTGACCAAGGCCAGCACCAGGACCCCGGTCGAGCTGGACACGATGATCAAGACCATCGACCAGTTCTCGGCCTCGCTCAAGCCCGAAGAGGGTCAGGAAGGGCTCGGCCCGCTCTCGGGCCGGGTGCTCTACCCGGTGCTCAACGGCAACGGGCAGAAGATCCGCGAGACCCTCGACGCGCTGTCGGCGGCACTGAAGGTCGGCGTCGACAACAAGGACGCGATCTCCAACATCATCATCAAGCTCAACGAGCTGACGACGATGCTGGCCGACAACGACCAGTCGGTGCGTGACTTCAGCAACCGGGTGACCGCCATGTCGGGCCTGCTCGCCGAGCAGGCGCCCGGCCTGCAGGCCACCCTGGACCAGCTCAACCAGTTCCTGGCCAACACCTCGACCACCTTCGGCGAGCACGCCGACGAGCTGTCCGCCTCGCTCACGGGGTTGACCAACGTCAGCAACCAGCTGCGCGCCAACTCGGGCGCGATGGTCGAGATCGTCGACATCGTGCCGCTGCTGATGCAGAACATCGACGGCGCCATGGACAAGCAAGGGCGATACTTTCGGAGCCACGCCCTGATCGGTCCGGCGCTGTCGGGCGAGATCATCAGCGTGTTCTGTGAGCGGNCATGGACAAGCAAGGGCGATACTTTCGGAGCCACGCCCTGATCGGTCCGGCGCTGTCGGGCGAGATCATCAGCGTGTTCTGTGAGCGGGTCCAGATGCGCGCGGACGGCTGCCGATCCGGCGACATGCAGGAATTCGGCCCTGACTACGGACTCACCGCCGCGTTGCTTGGGCTGACGAAATAGTCGAAGTAATGAGGCCAATGATGAGACGCTTGTTGGGGCGGCCGGCATGAGGTTGATCGTGGGAGATACGCGGAATGGCGTCCTAGGTCGGCGCTGATCGGCAAACCTACCCGCCACCAGCGCAAACAGATCATCCGACCCAGCAGCCCACGCAGCAAGGCCCTCATCGAACGACATCAGACCCACATCCACTTCGAAACCCGCTCAGCCGCACCGGAATCACCGGGATCATCTCGTCGGGGGGGTCCCAAACCTGATCATCTGACCCACTGACGTGCGTGGAGCAGGAAATAGCACCGCACCGCAACCACTTTCATCGGCGCGCAACCAGGGGCGGCCGACGACAGGAGTGGCGTTGTCGAACGCTGTCAGCGCCCACGCTCGCGAGTAGCACCCGCCATAGGGCCGAACAGACTTCGACGAGTCCGCACGGATACGTGAGAATCGCGTCCAATCGACCCGGCGAACGGTCACTGCGGGGCAGTCTGCGTTCGAGGCGCGTGGAGCAGTGCGCCGAGCGCGGCGACCGCGACGATGACCGCTACCACGACCAGCGATGCCGACAGTCCTTCGATGAAGGCCGAGCGAACGGCCATGGCCAAGGGCTCACCTTGTGGGCCCAGTTGCGCGGCGGCCTGCAGCCCGCCGGCCGCGGATGATTCGACCGCGTGAGCGGCTGTGGGCGGCAGTTGGTCCAGGTCGGGCAGTGACGATTCGTAGCGACTTGCGTACACAGAGCCCATGAGAGCGATGCCGATCGCGGCTCCCACTTCCCGGGTGGCGTCATTCATCGCGGACGCTACGCCTTGCTGGTCGGAGCGCAATGATCCGACGATGACCGAGGTGCCCACGGCGCTGGTCATACCCACCCCGAGGCCGGCGAGCACGAGCCCACCGAGAAAAGGAACGTAGCCGGAATCAATGTGCAAGAACGACAAGGCATAGATGCCCGCGGAAAGCAGGAACAAGCCTGCGCTCATGACCGCTTTGATCCCCAGCCGTTCGGTGAGTCGGGGAGTCAGCACACTGACCGGCATAACGACCAGCGCAATCGGGACCAGCGCTGTCGCGCTCTTCAAGGCGCTGTATCCGAGGATCAGCTGCAGATACTGCAGGCCGACAAAGAAGAAGCCGAAGATGGCGAGGAACTGGACCAGCACGGTGACCGCTCCAGCACGAAAGCCGGGAATACCGAAAAGGCGTGGATCGAGTAGCGCGTGTTTGTTCCGGAACCCGAGCACGGCGTACAGCGCCAGCGCCGCTGCGGAGATGGCGAAGCTTCCGACTACCAAACCGCTGGTCCAGCCGGCTTCGCTGCCTTCGATGATGCCGTAGACGAACGCGCCGATCGCAACCGCGCTCGTGTAGGCACCGAAGTGGTCGAGAGGACGACCTTCCTCGTCGCGGGTGTTGGGGGCGAGGACCAACGCCAGCAACCCTCCGACCACTGCCATGACCGCGCTGGCCACGAAAATTGATCGCCAACTCCATACTTCGAGAAGCAGTCCGGCGAAGAGCATGCCGAGGATCGCGCCCGCGGCAGCGAATCCGGACCAGATCGCGACGCCATGGGTGCGGCGATCTGCCGGAAATGCCGCAGTGATGGTCGACAACGTACCCGGCATGATCATCGCGGCTCCGATGCCCATCACCGCACGCCAAGCGATCAGCATCGATGTCGTATCGGCGAGTGCCGCCGCGGCCGACCCGATCGCGAAGACCACGGTGCCGCCGATCAGAACGTCGCGGCGGCCGAACTTGTCACCGAGCGCACCGATCGGCAGGACCAGCGCCGCCAGCGCGACGGTATAGGCATCTGCGATCCAGGTCAGCGAAGTCGTCGAGGCCGACAGATCCACCGCCAGCTCGGGCATCGCCAGATTGAGCGCAGACACCGAGGCGACGACCAGCACCAGGCAGGTGCACATCGCCGTCAAGATTCCTCCGGTCCCTGCCCGCCCTGCCGGAGCCGCGTTTGCCGAGTTCGGCGCGGTTTCGTCCACGTCCACTCCTCGATGTCTCGGATTCGCGGCTCTGCCGACTGATGAGCCGTCGACTCACGCGCACATCCTGATGGGTATCACTCGAGCTCTCTCGAAGAGCGACCACACCGCAATCGATCAGTACGGTACCACCACGTCTGACGATTTCCTCATAAGCGTGCCGATGGTCAACGATCAGCACCCCGCGCATCTCGCGAGACGTCAGCAGACTGGCGGGGTAACGTCACCGCCACACATCCCGCCCGCACCCGTCAGCCATTCTATCTGACGAGTTCGTCAGGACTGAACCCAGAGGCTATGCTGGTTGGCGACGTCACGCGAGAGGTGGGCAGGATGGCTGAGCGAACCGAAGTACCCAACCGCTTGGAACGGCGTAAAGCTCGCACCCGGGCGGCACTGGTCAAGGCGGCGCAGGGATTCCTCGCTGCGGGAAAACCCAATGTGCCCATCCTGGAGATCACGCAGGCTGCCGACGTCGGAATGGGTTCGTTCTACAACCACTTCCAGACGCGTGAAGAATTGTTCGAGATCGCATTGGAAGAAGCCCTCGACCTACACGGGGCGGCATTGGATGCGCTGTGCGAACAACTCGACGATCCAGCCCAGGTCTTTGCCCAGAGCTTCCGGCTCACCGGACGCTTGCACCGCCGCGATCCAATCCTCAGCAAGGTGCTACTGAACAACGGCCTACAACTCGCCCGCTCAGATAAAGGCTTAGCCCCCCGTGTCCGACGGGACATCGAGGATGCGGTTCGGGCGGGCCGATTCTCGGTCGTTGATTGCGAGCTGGCGATGACTGTCGTGTCCGGCGCCGCCATCTGCCTCGGCCAGCTGCTTCACGCCCAGCCAGAGCGCGACGACGGGGAGGCGACCGACCTGGTTGCAGCCGACCTCCTGCGAATGCTCGGTCTCTCCCGCGCGGATGCCGACGAAGTTTGCGGCCGTCCTCTTCCCGCCCTGGACATGATCCCGCCTACCGGGACGGCCGCCTGAACGGGCGCGTTTCGGGCGGCATTCCCGAGCAGTGCGGCCGCCCGCCCCGAAGTCAGCGCTGTAAATCTGTCGCAGGCCATGGATATCGACTACGACCACGCCGGCAATGAGCACGCCCTGCACCTCGAACACTCGCTGATTGCCGGCGCGCGGCGTTCCGTCACTGCCCGGTGTCGGTAGGTGCGCTGGGTTTCCTGGTCAGCCCTTTGAGGTCGTAGGCATGAGTACCCAGAGCTCCGACGAGGAGGCCGAGGACAATCGCGAGTGCGGCAGCGAGCACGCCACGCGCCAGCCCCGAATCCCAGGTGGCCCCGAAGTACAGGATCGAGCGCGTACCCAGATAGATCTGATGCATAGGCTCGAACGAGCTGAGGAAGCGGACGATGGGAGGCATGGCCTCGAGCGGTGTCGTGCCACCGGAACTGGGAATCGACAGCACGATAAAGAGGAAGAGACTGAACACCATACCCAGACTTCCCAGCAGAGCCAGAATTGCCTGGGCAACCACTGCGACCGCCGTGATGCTCAGCACACTGAACAGCCACAGCTCCCATGGATGATCCAGCGGCATGCCGATCCAGTTCGCAATCCCCAAATAGACACTGCTGACGAGCACCGCGATAACCGTCATGATTCCCCACTTCAATGCCAGGGTAGCCAGGCGGCTGCGACCGGAGTGCCTTTCGATGTGATAGAGCGGACCGATCTCAGACGGAGTGAAACCGAGCTGGGAGTCGACGAGACTGGTGGCCATCAACGAGCCCGTGAAGCCCGCCAGCACCAGCAGGAGAGCGTAGTAGAAGGCAGAGATGCCGCCGCCGGTCCCGTTAGGAACCTCCTTGAACGGCGTGACATTCACCAGCATCGGTTCTGACAGAACGATACGTGCCGATCCCGTGACGTACTGGGTGTCAGATGCCGCCGGACCCCCGGCCTGCGTTGCCGTGGCGAGCAGCTGCCTGCCGACGGTCTGGTTCGCCTCGTTCAGCGCCTGAGAAGCGAAGGAATCGAATATGGACGCGCCCGAAGTGTTCGCGAGAGGATTGGTGTACACAGTGACCTCGGGCCGCTCCGCGGCCCCACCGGACACCGCACTTTCCGTGAGCGCCACCAGCTTCCCACTCAGGTCCGAGGGCAGAACGATCGCGCCGTACAGCTTTCCCTTGCCCATATCCTCCTCCGCCTCGGCAAGACTGACGAAACGAAGAGCGAACTTGTCGTCATCGACCCCGTTGCGCAGGCTGTCGGAGATCTGCTCGCCGACGTTGATGGGCCGCCCGGAGGGGTCGGTCGCTCCGGTATCAGCGTTGACGACCGCTACGGGAAAGTCGTTGAGGTCTCGGGTCGAGTTGACCGTTCCGCCCAGATACAACGCCGCCAGGGCGGCCATGACCACGGTGACGATGACTGCCGGGGTGAGCCACAACCGCGGCCCCAGCCCGCCAACTACGGGTTTGTTGTCGTTCGGCATGGTGAGCACATTCCTTCGAGTGACCATTTTGGTTACAATGTAACCAGTATGGTCACCGCCGACGACAAAGTCAATCGCGAAGGTGAGCGGCAAGGGCCGGGCCGAAGGCGCCGACCGTCAGGCTGTCCAGACCGCACCCGGCACGAGTGCGCCAGCCGCAGTGAGCACGCCGACCGCCCACCGGGGACAGGACATCGCGGACCCCTGGGCGCGAAAAGTGCCAGATGGCCGCGCCGGAAACCGCGTCGACGCCGCGCATGTCGAACCGATCGCAGTCCGCACGTCCGGGCCTACGGCAGCGGCCTGGGCCTCGCTCCGCATCGCGGTGGTGTCACTCACCCGTGCCCGCATCACCGATGCCTTTGTGACCCAGTGCGCCAAGGCCCGCCGCGATCACCACATCGATGCGCTCGGTCCACTTGGCCTCACGGTTCGCCATCATCGTGACAATCACCGCGCCGATCGCTGACACCACCCGCACATGCCGTCTGTCATCAGTCCATACATCGGGATCGAACGCTTCCATCAACATGCGTTGCGCCCCGGCGAGGCGCTCCATTATCTCGGGCTCTCGCGTCAGCCAGAAGGCGCCGACAATGAGCGCACCAGCCCCCGGCCACTCCTCGATCAGTTCGACCAGCGCAGCGAGCAGGGCGGCGTCCCGCTCAGGCCCGACCGCGAGGCCCTCGCTCGCAGCCGCCACTCGCGCGGCATGCGCCTCCGCACGAGCCACGACAGCGTCCTGAATCCGCTCCTTCGAGCCAAAGCGCTTCAGCACAGCCGCCTTGGAGTAGCCGGCACCGTCAGCGATCGCCTGCACGGTACCCTGAGCGAACCCGTGCCTCGCAAACACGAAGGCCGCCACGTCGATCAGAGCGCGATCGATCTCCTCACTACTAGGCCTCACAGTTGGCTTCATGACCGAGACGTTACCGTTTTGGTCAACTCGGGTTACCGTGGAGCTGGCCGCGAGTTGTGAACGCCGCCGACAGTTCTCACACCTGCGGCATGACCAGGGTCGGTGACGGCACCACTATGCCGTTGGCCATCCAGACCATCGCGCCACGACTACCTCATGAATGCCGCGACCAGATGCAGCAGATTCTGCCGGAGTTGCCCAGGGGGTGTGCGTCGAAATCACGGGCCGCCCACCACGTGAACACGAGCACGGGCGTTGGCCTCCCACGACTGCTACGACAGACGCCTAGCACCTACCGCAATGTTCTCCATTCAGGTTCGTTGATGCGCCCGGCTGCAGGACGCCGAACCACTCGCGCCGAAAATGATCCGACAAGTCCTACGGGTGCGGCGGCGCGGTAGGGCTGACATGCGGAATCCATTCAGGCCTTGTCGTTTCCAGCACAGTCCGAACTCGGGCGAACGATTCACCGGTCTGACCCAGCAACCACCCCTTGGCCGCAACCCTGTGACCACCGAGGCGCACCCGGATCGGACCCCTCGTATCAGAATCGCCCTCCAGATCAGCCTCAGCGAACAGACCGTTGCGGCGTTGCAACGCACCGGTTTCGACGTCGAATCGGCAAGCGGGCACAAGGAAGAGCCTCGATCCTGAGGCTTCACCAGGTCTGTCGAAGAGGTGCGCTGTCATCAGGTAGATCGTGTTCTGCCGCGAGGCTCCCTCGGTGGTGACCGGTTCGACGTGCTGGGCACCGTCAAGGTGAAAGGAACCGTCCGGCCTCGCCACCGCTATGGCGGGAACCACATGGTGGTGCAGTGCGTCGACAGCAAGCCGCCAGTTGCGCTGAGCAGCCACCTGTAAGCACTGCAAGGCTGGCTCGCAACGCCCCCGGTAGACCACCCGGGCCGACGGACTGCAGGCCCAGTCGAGAGTGGATCCGCAACCAGTCATGCTCCGGTCACCTCGAATCCCCGGTCGCATTCCAACCGAACCCGGCAGCCCGTCGGCCATTCATCGCAGCCGAAGCCTTAGATGATCCCGAACCTTGTTTCGGCTCGACCCCCTCGATCGCCGCGTCCTGCGCAGAGGTACGGCACGGTCAGTTTCGATCACGAGGGCACCCGTCGACGATTCGATTGCGCAGCCCGCCGAGCCCATGGATCTGGGAACAGAGCAGATCTCCGGGCACGAGAAATCTTGGCGGTGTGCGTGATTGCCCTACCCCCGGAGGGGTGCCGGTGAATATGAGATCACCGACACGCAGCTCGCAGATCTGCGAAAGATGGCTGACGAGCGCGGAAACGCCGAAGATCATGTCCGAGGTGCGTCCGGCCTGCACGTTCTCGTCACCGATGCTCGCCTCGATGACCAGGTCCTCCGGATCGGCCAGCTCGTCCAGTGTGGTCAGCCACGGCCCGATGGGTGCGAACCCACGGTGGCTCTTGGCCATGGAGAACTGGGGCCGCTCACCAGCCGTCTGGGAGCTTCGTTCGGAAATATCTTGTCCGACACAGTATCCAGCGACATGTTCCAGTGCGTTCTCGAGCGGAATATGGCGGCCAGTGCGGCCCATGACGACAACCAGTTCGACTTCCCAATCACAGGTCTGTGTAGGCAGAGCAATGGTGTCGCCGGGGCCGGCCAGTGCGGAAGCAAACTTGGTGAAGACCAGCGGCGTCGTTGGGAGGCGGCGGTTGGTCTCAGCGGCGTGGGCCGCGTAATTCAGCCCGATTGCGAAGATCTGGCTGGGCCGCGCCACTGGTGGGCCCAGAAGAACGGGATCGGCCGCCAAGCTGAACGCAGTGTGAGAGGGGTCCAGATCGGGGCGTTCCTGCCGGTACCAGCGACCGACTTCGGCGAGATTCTCGACTGCCCGGTCCGGGTCGCAGGGCAACAGCCCGTCGGAGGAGTCGTGGATATCCACGATTCCGTCATCGGTGACCAGGGTGGCTCTGCCTTCGAGGTTGGCGAGTTTCACAGGTGCGAAGTTCCTTTCGATGGCACAGGACCGTGGGCCCTGCTGGCTGATCGAGCTTCTCCGCGCCGCAGACACCTATCCGAGCATCCGGTTGGTCGGGATTCTTGGTCACAGGGGCGGATTCAGGCCGCTCCACGGAGAACAAGCTTTGACAGAGCATCGCCGGATATCTCTGGTCGACCAGATCGTCGACGGCGACCGCGCGAGCCCACCGCCTGCGACCGCCTCCCACGCAAAGGCAAACGGCAGCCGCATGGAAGGCAACATGATGCGAAGGTCGACCAAGGCGCGACCGCCCATCACATCGCGCATCGCGTTTCGCCCTGTCAAAGCCTACTCAGGGGTATCGCGCGTATCGAGGCTCCTGGTACCGGACTACACCGAGGGGTGGACGGCTGGGATCATCGCCGCGGCGTGCGCCTCAGTCGCCGGACCCATGTCCTCGGTCGCGATGGAGCCGATATAGCCATCGGGACGGATCAGCAACAGAGCGGGACGAGACACACCGTACGCCTGGACGAAGGAGTCGGTGATATCGATGAGTGCCACGTCGGCGCCGACCTCATCGCCGCCGTTGACGGCGATCTTCTTCAGGCCCGCTCCCGACGAGGGCCACGCCACCTTCGCCAGTTCTTCGGTGGCCTCGGGGCCATACGCGAGCGCGGTGAAGTGCGATCCGGTGAAGAGGTCGAAAAGCCGTCGGGCTCCCCCGTTCGCGTCCAGTAGTTTCGCGTCCGGGGCACGATCACCGACCCACAGTGTCGCGGTGTGGTCAGAATCGGCCGGCACAAGCGGGCCGACCCGGTAGTGGAGCCTGAGCTGGCGCTCGTCATCGCCACGTTTGATCGCCGACGGGTCGAACTTGGCCAGGCCTTCGTACTTCTTGGTCGCCAAACCCAGCACTCCGGCAGCGATCGGTTGCCGCTCGGCCTCATAGGTGTCCAAGAGGCTCTCCGGCGCCCCGGCGAGCACCTGGCCGAGTTTCCAGCCCAGGTTGTAAGCATCCTGCAGGCCGGTGTTGAGGCCCTGCGCGCCGGCGGGAGGATGCACGTGCGCGGCATCTCCGGCTAGGAATACTCGACCTGTCCGGTAATGCTCCGCGAGGCGAATATTGGGCCGGAACACCGACGACCATCCGATATCGTGCAAGCGCAGGCTCTTGTCGCCGGTATGCTTGCGAACCCGGGCATTCAGACTCGCCGCGTCGAGAGCGGGCTCCTCACCGATCTTCAGGCGGATCATCACCTGGAAGCGATCGGAATGCGGGATCGGGCAGGCACCCAGAAAGCGGCCACCGGGCCGCGGCCACACGTGCCACCGGTTCCGGGACAGACCGTCGATCGCCGCGTCGACGATGATCATTCGATCCGCTTCGTCCGTCTTGCCATCGAAGCTGATCTCTGCTGTTTTGCGGACGGCACTCCCACCGCCGTCGGCACCGACAAGGTAGCGAGCGCTGATCTCCTCGTCACCAGCCGGGCTGGTGACCGTCGCCACGACGCCGTCCGGACCTTGCTCGAATCCGGTCAACGCACAATCGGTTTCGATGGTCACACCCCGCCGCTGCAGTCCGGCACGCAGCGCGGCGTCGGTACGGAACTGGGGAATCAACCATGTATTCGGGTAGGGCACATCGGATGTCTTGTCGTTGCGCGAGATCATGTGCCACGGAAGCGTCAGCGGGCCCGCGTGGATACCCAGAGGCGGGTATGTCGATCCGCCGGCGAGGACATCGTCGAGAACACCGAGGTCCTCGAGCACCTCGAGACTGCGGGGCTGAACGCCCTTCGCCCGTGAGCCTTCGAACGCGTTCGCAGCCTTGTCGATGATCCGCACTGCCACTCCACGGCGGGTGAGATCGATAGCCAGAGCGGTACCGGTCGGCCCGGCACCGACAATCAGGACGTCGGTCGATCCGGATTTTGGCGTGGTCTTCATCGCGACGACTCTTTCCTGACAGCTGTGACGAATTCAGCGAACCGAAGCGCGGTCTCGGTCGGCTCTTCATAGGGCACCATGTGCCCGCAGGGTGAAACTATGTGCGATTCGGTTGGCGCCAAGAGGGCCTCCACCTTGTCGAAGCTCGCGATCGGGGTCACTTCGTCCCGGTCGCCCCATAGCAACATCTTCGGGAACGACAGACTGCCGACCTGCCGGTAAAGGCCTTCGCGGCCGGCCAACGGGAAGGCGGCGATCGTGGAGGTCAACGCGTAGATCGAGCCTTCGTACCGATAGGACTCACGCACCATCGCCGCAAGCACCGCAGACAGCCGTGGATCTCGGACATTGTGCGACAGATGCCGGTCGAGCATCTTACTACCCAGCTTCCTGGCGAGCAAGCTGCCCAACGTTTCGTTGCGCAGCAGGAAGGCGAATGCGGGCGCGGGCTGCAGCCCGGCGGGACCGGCGAGAGTGAAGGTGGCGATTCGGTCGGTGTTGTCCCGAGCGAACGCCATCGCTACCAGCGCGCCCATCGAAGCTCCGACCAGATGAAAGGGGTCGGTGACATTCAAGCGCTCGGTCAGGTCGGCGATTTGCCTGACGAACAGCGCCTCGTCGTAGATGCCCTGTACCCGGTCCGAATAGCCGCGTCCGTACGCGCTGAATACCAAGGTACGAAAGCCGCGGGCATGCAGTTCGCCGACGAGTCGATCCCAGTAGAACAGAGGGGTGGTCAGACTACCCGCGAACACCACGACCTGACCATCCGCGGGCCCGGTCATCTCGTAGTGGGTGATCCCATCGCGGCATCGGATGAAGTCACCGCGCAGTTCCGCACGGGTGGCCTCATCCAAGCGGCGAGTCTCGCCGGCCGCCACGAAGTACTTCATCGCCGTTCCTCCTTCAGTGGGGACGCCTCGGCCGTCAGGAAGTTCAACAGCTCACTGGTCACCCACTCCGGATCTTCATCGGGGAGGAGATGGCCGGCGCTCGGGTGCGTTCGTTCGAGGCTGCCCGGGATATCGCGCGCGAAATGCTGGGCATCGACGGATGCGCTGCGCAGCACCAGTGTGGGAACTGTGATCGCAGGGATCTCGGCGGTGCGATCGGCCTGCTCGGTGTTGGCGAAGTCGATGAACGCCCGTTGATTGCCAGGCCGTGTCAGCATCGCGTACACCCGGTCGACCATCGCATCGTCGACCACCGACTTGTTCGACCCGACGGTCGAGCGCAGATTGCGTTCGGTGGCCGATCGGGACGACATCGTACGAATCAACACGCGCCCGATCGGGTTGCGGGCAAGTTTCAGCGCCAAGGGAAGCGACTTACCTGGATAGCCGGTAGCGTTGATCAGCACCAGGCGCTCCAGGCGCTGCGTGTGATCGAGCGCGAAGTTCCAGGCGATATTGCCGCCCATCGAGTTACCGACTACCGAGGTCCTGTTGACGCCGATAGCGTCCAGAAAGACACCTACCGTGTCGGCGAAGGCTGAAATACGGTAGTCCCGGTCGAGGCGCGGGCCGGTTAGGCCGAAGCCGGGCAAATCCGGGCGAATCACGTCGAATGACGGCGACAGTGCGGCGGCCACACGGTCGAAGCTGTGCAGCGAGGAGCCGCTGCCGTGTAGAAGAAGCACCGAGGGCCCGGTCCCACTCCGCTTGTAGTGGATATTCTGACCGTCGACGGTCGTGAAGCGCGAATCAGCGTCGATGTAGTCGTCTGGGTCTGTTCGTCTACTCATAATGGTTACAGTGTTGCCGTTACCTTCCTCCAGGTCAAGGCATATTGGCAACAATGTTACCTATATGATGCCGCCACAGCGATTCCCGAGAAGCGCCACCCGATCCTCCGAAACGACTTACCCGACAGGATCAGCCTTCCGCCCCATCGGCGACGACATGGCGCGATGCCCGCAGGATCCAGCACGACTTTGCCGTCCATGGCCATGAACGAGCCCGAATGACGGAGCCGGATCGGCCACACCGGCCCAGCCGGCACGGGAGCAAGGAGCCACCGCCGAAATTTGGCGAGACCTCAGGATCCGAAAGCGGTCCGCGATTGCGGCCACGGCGACGACGACAAGAAACGCCGATCTCCACAGAGGCCCGACACCGACCCCATCGCCCCACCTTCGGCCAGCCCTTGCCAAGCGACTCGAAGCCCGCGTATGCCGCGAGCCCCTTCGCCGGGCCCCTGCCCACCCTCCATCGCCAGCCCATATTATCGGCAACACCATAGCCGATATGTTCGACTCTGGGCAATACCGGAAACGGCGTAACCGTATACTGGTCACATGACCGAAGTGCGGATCAGCGACAATACAGCCATGGAGAGCAGCACCGAATCCGATGGCAGCCAGGGTCGTCGCCCACCCGGCCGTCCACGCATGCCGTTCGACAAGATCATCAGCGCGGCAGTCCTGCTGGTCGACGAGGAGGGCGCCGCGGCCCTGACGATGCGCAACCTCGCTCAGCGCCTCGATACCGGCACAGCAGTCCTATATCGAGCCGTCAGCGGCCGAGCCGAATTGGTCGGATTCGTTGTCGACCGCGTTTTCGGTGAGGTAGATCTCGAGCTTGACGCACACCAAGAAGGTGACTGGCAACGAGCATGCCAGGCGGCCGCGCAAGCGATGTTCGACACGCTCGCCCGGCATCGCGGGATCGCACCGCTACTGATCGAGCAGGTTCCCACCGGCCCCCATGCCCTCGCGCTTCGCGAACGCTTCCTCACGATACTTCTCGACGCGGGCTTCACCCCCGAGGCGGCGGCCCGCACATACGCGACATTGGCCCGTCATGTCATAGGGTTTGCGGCTCAGCTCCACGCCGCCGGCAGCCCCGATTCCGAGCCCGCTCGCCTCACCACCCTCTTCCAAGCGCTCGATCCGGACCAGTACCCCGCCACCCTCGCAGTCGCCCATTGCCTGCCAGAGCAAAGGCTCGAAGAGGAGTTCCGATTCGGCCTGGACATGATCATTGCCGGACTAGGCAACCAACATCCCGCTTCCCCACCGAAAGATCGCACCACGGCTCGACAACGGCGAACTCCATCGAAAGCCTAACGGGCCGCCACCCGACCTGTTCGCGGACGACGGCTCCAGTATGACCCGTTACAGGTAGCCGGGACCGAGGCGGGAAATGCGTGCAACCTCGGCGGCGCCACCGGCCCCGACTCACGGGCGCTCGAGCCCGCCAGATCCCAGCGCGCCCGCCGGACGACATCACGACGCAGTCGACCCTCGGACTCGAGCACCCCACTGCTGACCGACCCCACACCGGCGACGTTCGGTGTCGTCGCTGCGAGAGAACGTCCAGGCCTTTGACGTGATATCGCCCGGATATAATATCGGTCACATCGTTGCCGTTATACGTTGACGCGGGCACTTCGATCACGCACTGTTTGCGCCATGAGCACTGGGCCGGCATCGGAAACCTGCAAGGACGGACACACTCGCACCTGCGCACGAAGCGGGCCGTCGGCCAGAGACATGTCACTGGTCTGTTACGCATTCGCAGTCGTCATGCTCGGCACCACGCTGCCGACACCGATGTACACCCTCTACGCGACCGAATTCGGGTTCGCCATCGGCACCTCCACGACAATCTTCGCGGCGTATGCCATGGGCGTCGTGACAGCCCTGATTCTCTTCGGTCGATGGTCCGACACGCTCGGACGGCGACCTGTACTGCTCGCAGGGCTGAGCTGTTCCGCGACAAGCTCGTTGGTGTTCTTTACGGCCGGGTCGGTCGGACAGTTGCTGATCGGACGCGGATTGTCCGGGCTGTCCGCCGGACTCTTCACCGGGACGGCGACCGCAATGATCGCCGAGATCGCGCCGCCACCATGGAAGGCCCGCGCCATGGTCGCGGCCGGGGTGGCGAATATCGGCGGACTGGGGATCGGGCCGACGATGTCCGGCCTGCTGGCGCAGTACGGCCCTTGGCCGCTACACCTCGTGTTCGCCACTCACATGGCGATGGTCGCGTCGGCCGTGCTGGCAATCAATCAGGTGCCGGAAACTGTTGCTCAGCAACCGCATACCCGGCTCGAGATACAGAAGCTGTCGATTCCGCCCGGAGCCAGGCCTGTCTTCGTCCGGGCCGCCCCGGCGGCTTTCGCCGGATTCTCAATCGTCGGACTGTTCACCTCGGTCGTCCCGACATTCTTGAATCAGTCGCTACACACCCACAACAAGGCCATCGCCGGAGTGGTGGTCTCCACACTCTTCCTCGCCTCCGCAGTTGCTCAAGTAGCGACCAGAAGGCTACCTGCCCGTGCCGCCCTGATCCTGGGCTGCACAGCCCTTGTTCTCAGTGCAGTTCTCGTTGCAGTAGCCTTGGCTACCGAGTCCTTACCCGTGCTGATCGCGGCGGCGGTGAGCGGCGGTGGCGGCCAGGGCATCAGTTTCAGCAAGGGCCTCGACGCCGTGGTGCAGGCAGCCCCGGTGTCGCGCCGCGGCGAGATCGCGTCCAGCTACTTTGTCGTCGCCTACCTGGCAATATCCATTCCGGTTGTCGGCGTCGGTCTCGCTGCCCAGCGTTGGAGTCTGCCTGCCATCGGACTGACCTTCGGTACATTCGTCGCAGTAGTTGCCATGTCGTCACTAATGGGGACTTTGCTCACCGGACGTTGCCCCGCCCCTTTTGCGCACCCTCACAGCGCGAACCGGTCATCGGTATCGCAATTCCGGTTCAATCTACGGCGTAGAGGGTTCCGGCGATATCACAGATCCCCGGCCACGGAAGCGATGGACTCGCGGTTACGGGAACGGAGTCGCCGTTGAGCGCAACCGCGGCCGCGTCAGCCCTTGTCCATGCAGAATGTCAATCCGTGACGCCTTCTGCGGGCGGAGTCGAACCGGATGCTCTGGACGAGATCGTGCCGCGCGCACACCAACTACACGCCGACCGCATCGAACTCGCGGGAAAGCCGGAGCGGGCACACAACAACATCATTCACCGATTCGACACTCTGCCGGTGCGGTCGGCGCCCAAGCGGTGACGGAGGCAGAATCGGCGGGTGCGTAGCGCCGCAGCGGGCTCAGCGCCGCCAGAACCCGCACCGAGGAGATGGCAACGGCACGCCCCCCCGACGGCATCGTCAGCACCATCCGGCACCCCTCGGAGTATCTGCGTGCCGCCGACGTCCGACGATCTATGCACGAAAGACAGCACGTTAAGGCGGCGGCAGAAGCAGCAGACCGAAGGACCGATACTCCGCTTCGCCGTTTGATCACTCGCGCGGCGGCTTTCACATCTACGGCTCCGCTTGGAGCCGGGTTTGGTGCCTGAGCTGCCGCCGCACCGCGCGTCCGACTACGTTCCGTCGTAGACGGGCGAGCCGACCGGAGTGGCGGATCTTGGCGACGATTCGACTGCCCGAATCCTCCAGCTCTTCCCGGATTCGTTCAGCAGGTTCAGTGTGCAGAACAGAGTGATCGCGTTTGCGCCACGTACCGCCGATCATCACCGATTCGATATTGCCGGCATTCGCATGGAGCGCAGCGGCGACTGGATCGTGGAAGGACCAGAGATTGAGCATCCGAGCGTCGATGACCACCAGGTCGGCTTTCATGCCTGCGCGTATGCAGCCGATCTGGTCGGCCAGTCCCAGCGCCCGGGCTCCTTCGACGGTGGCCCACGACAGTGCCTGCTTCACCGTGATCGGGGCACGCGACAGCCCCAGGCCGGACTGATCGTACTCCGCTCGGTGAACTTCTCCTCTCTCGCGCGCGAGGGCCAGCCGAGCGCTGACGAGGACCTCCCCGGACACGACCACCTCGGTGTCGGTGCCGAGCGACGGTGCAGATCCGAGCCGCAGCAACTGCTCGGTGAGCCGCGTGCAATGCCCCTGGCCGAGTTCATTTTCCGGCGTCGAGGTGAAGGTCGCTCCCGCGTCCGTCAGAGTCCTCACCCACGCGTCCGACAAGCCGGTTCCATGGACGATATTTGTGAGTGGGCTCCAAAGTCCCACCGAACGAACAGCTTCCCAACCCGGACCGGGTGTACCGGCACTCTGATGCATCGATGCCAGCAACCCACGTTCGGCTGCGGCTCGCAGGTCAGCGATCGCCACAGCAGGTTTGGACAGCTGCGGCCCTTTGATGGCCATCCCGGCCGACAGCAAGTCGGTAGCCCCGATCGGTCCACTCAGTAGACGATCGATTTCACGGACGTCGTGTTCGCGGTCCAGGAGCGCGTGTGGAGTCCCGTGCATGAACACCGCCCGAATCCCGGCCTGCTGAAGTCCTTCGATCGCCGCGTCGGTATGGTCCGGTGTCACACAATTGTGGCACCAGTCACCGATCGTCGTCACTCCAGAGTTGATCTGGCCGAGAGCGCCTGCCAAGGTACCGATTCGCATGTCTTGCGGCTGGTAATGCCGCGCCGCATCACCGTGGGCAAGGGCCAGATACTCCGGCAGAGTCCAATCCGCGCCGGCAAGCCTCATGGCGGTCTGCCAGGTGTGCAGGTGCGCGTTGACCAGCCCGGGAATAATCACTCGTCCCCGGAGCTCGACGAGCTCAGCCTCGTCAGCATCCAGACCGGTGCCGACCGCCACGATCTCGCCGCCGTCGACGAGAATGTCTACCCGTTCGGAATCGGGCCGCCCCGGCGCCATCGTCACGACCTGCGCGCCTCGCAGAAGTGTACGGCTCATCGTTCATCCTCCTGCCAAGCGAGGCAGAGTCGGCGATCGGCGCCGGCACCAGCGGACTCGCGAATCGCGCGATGTACGCCGCCGCCCCTCCACCATCGGCTCGCGCGCACGGCATCTCGCACTACGGCGGCGCCGCGCCGATATCGCCTGGCCTCCTGCAGCGGACGCGTCGTGCCGTGCAGTGCTACGACCACCGGGCCGGGCCCGACGTTCGCGACGTGATTGCTCGTACCGCGCACCATGTCGAAG
The DNA here is from genome assembly GCF_038752175.1 of Nocardia sp. No.11. Lineage (NCBI taxonomy): Bacteria > Bacillati > Actinomycetota > Actinomycetes > Mycobacteriales > Nocardiaceae > Nocardia > Nocardia sp. No.11. The sequence goes on from NZ_JBCGFB010000002.1 coordinate 39,211, forward strand.
TTGATGTCGTCGCCAGTTATCACCATAATGGATACAGTGTTGCCGCAATCACAATGTGTGTCAAGCCTCGCCTCCGGTCACTCTGGCCGCCGTACCGAGACCCACGGCAACGACTACTCGACCAACTATCGGCAACATTGTTGCCTATACGGCGCTGGTGTGTCACAGTCATGACCTCCAACACAGTGATTACATCGCGCGTCGGCAGGCTTGGATTGATCGTTGCCCTCGGTTTGCTCTGAGGCACTCGATATCCCTACCGGCTAGGCGAGCATCACGTCTACTCTGTCCGCCGCAGTAGACGCTCTAGTCGTGAGGACGCACCTCGGTGACAACCCAGTCGAACATTGCAGCAGCGCTCCGCCGAGCCCGATTCACGCGCGGCGCCGGAGTCCGGGCACGCATCATGGCAGTCGCGCTCATTCCCGGCATCGTCCTGCTCAGCGCGGGAATCGGTTCCGCCGCGTACCTGGTCAGCGATGGAAAGCGGGCCGCACGCTGGGCACAGCTGGGTGTCGAAACCTCGCGGCCGGTAACGACTCTGACGCAGGCCGTTCAAGAAGAAAGGCGGGTCTCGCTACTCCACCTGGCCGGCGACGAGTCCGCCGGGCGTGGGTTACCGGCGGCCAGGACGGCCGTGGATGCCGCAGCCGCCGCTCTGCGCGAAGCAGCCCACGAAGCCGCGATCATCCGAACCGATCTCGCCGACGAGATCACCTCATTTTTGGAAGTACGCGAGGAACTGGGTCCGCTACGTCGAAGCATCGATGCACGTTCGATCCCGTTGGAGCAGGGCTACTCGGCCTTTGCGATCTACTTCGACAACATCGTGCGTATCGCCGCATTGTCGCCACGGATGGCCCCAGACGCCGCGATCGCAGCCCGATTGAGTCAAGGAAACCATCTGCTCCGCGCCGCCGAAGCGGTCACGAGGTCGCAACTCATCGTCGAGATCGCCCTGCGCCGAGAGCAGCCCCAGCCCACAGAACGGATCGAGTTCGAGCACCGCGTCGGTGAGGCCCAGGGGGAAATTGCCTATCTCAGGTCGATCATGGAAGGTCCCCACCGACAGCGCCTGCTCTCCTTGACCTCGAGCACCGAGTGGAACCTGTTGCTGGACAACAACCAAGCTCCGTTGACGAGGTCATCGCCCGGCCGAATCGACTATCGAACCGTGGCCGCCGAGCTGTCCAGCGACTTGCTCGGGATCTGGGTGGACGAGACCACGGATTCGCATCACGATGCCGAGCGCAAGGGCCAGGAACTGGCACGGCGATCCGTCTGGGGTGCAGCCGTGGCGTTGACAGCCACTGTGGCCACCGTTCTCCTTGCAGTCTATCTGGCCAACCGCTTGATCGGCCGACTACGACGACTGCGGCGCGCAACGCTCGACACCGCAGACCGCCGGCTACCAGAAACCATCAAGAAGCTGGCCGCAGGCGGCGAGTTGGACACCGCCGACCTCGCTCCCCTCCACTTCGGATTCGACGAGATCGGACAGGTCGCCGATGCGTTCAACCGCGCACATGCAGCAGCTGTTCATTCGGCGGCAGCCGAGTCGAAGACTCAGGCCGGAGTACGCGCCGTGTTCCTCAACATCGCGCACCGTTCCCAGGTGATCGTGCACAAACAGATCGAGCTGCTCGACCGCGCCGAACACAGGGAACAGAACCCGGAACGGCTTGACCTGCTATTCCAACTGGACCACCTCGCCACCCGTGCCCGACGCAACGCAGAGAATCTATCCATTCTGGGCGGCGACGCGCCCGGGCGACGATGGCGCCTTCCGGTCCAGCTGTTGGACATCGTAAGGGGAGCTGTCGCGGAGAGCGCGGACTACAAGCGGATTCGTATCAATCGGGTGCCAGACCTCGACATCGACGGTGCCAGCGTTGCCGACCTGATTCATCTACTCGCCGAATTGACCGATAACGCAACCATGTTCTCCCCGCCGGAGACCGCTGTGAACATCTCGGCCCACGTCGTCGGCAATGGAATCGCCATCGAGATCACCGATCAGGGCATAGGCATGTCTGCTGCAGAGTTGGCCGAGCGCAACGAATCGTTGGCCAGGGTTCCGGACTTCAGCGTCGCAGCGCTCTCCGGCGATACCCGACTCGGCCTGTTCGTAGTCGGCCGGCTGGCTGCGCGCCAGCGAGTCTCCGTACATCTGACGGAATCAGAGTACGGCGGCACACGGGCAATAGTTCGGATTCCGAGCATGCTCGTCGCCGATCCGGGGCCCGTCGAATCGGCCCCGAGTGACTACCGTCCGTCCATCCAGGCCTCACCGGATCTCAGGGCCAACTGATGTGCTCGAAGCAAGCGGGTCCACAGCACATGGATCACGTCACTACTCCCGCACACGGGAGCCCGACACCGGTGACCCTCCGCTGGTGTGCCCAGTGCGCGGTCAGCGCATCCGAGAAGTCACGAGCGCTGTCGCCCGGAGACGCCGGGGTTGGACATCGCGCAGCCGGCCTCATAGTCGGCGGCACTGCCAGATCCACAAATCAACCGGCGAGCGAAAGGGGGGGCTCCGCGCTGACGCACGACCGCGGGCCAAGAGAACATGCCAAGGGGAGGACGAGCACGTCACTGTGATCGGCGGCCGCGATATCAGCGTCGACCATGCTTCCGACACATCGCCGCGTTCTGCATCGGTCAAGACCTATCCGAGCGGGCATCCCGGATGGCGGGAAGCTCACCGTCTTCAGCCTCGCCAAGAGCTACGGGAGGACTTCGATCGCCACGCGCACGGCTACCGCCGCCAGCGCGGGCGCGTCCTGGAGCGCCCGCGATAAGTGCACGCCAGGGCCGCCCTCCGCAGGCAGCGGGTCTGGATGGGCCACACTGGTGGCCGATGAACAACTCCCGCCAGCCAGATCGCCCGATCCGACGCCGCCCGCGCGATCGGCGCACAACCATCTTGACCGCTGCCACCGACGCTTTCTCCCGCGACGGCTATCACGGCACCTCGATGGCCGACATCGCATCTGCCGTGGGCATCTCTCCGGCAGCCCTGTATCGACACTTCCGCAACAAGCAACTACTGCTGGGCGAGTGCCTGCTCTCTGGACTGGATGCGACCGTCGCCCGGCTCGACGCGGCCGCGACTGCGGACCTGTCTGGAGAAACGGTACTGCGCGAACTCGTCACAATGGCGCTCGAGCTGCGTGGGCTGCCACGCCTATGGCAGCTCGAGTTCCGCAACCTCACCACCGAGCACCGCCAGGCCGTGCTGATGCGCGCGGCCCGCCTCACCGGCTACCTGCGCCGTGCCGTGCGTGTCAAGCGGCCCGACCTCGCCCCGGCAGATATCGAGATCATGAGCTGGTGTGTGCTCTCGGTAGCGGTCAGCCCGTCCTACCACCACCTCGATCTGGCGTCGGAGGAATTCTCCGCGATCCTGGGATCGGCGATCGAGCGCATGCTCACCGCCGAACTCGCACCCGGCACAGCAGGCCCGTTACGCCCCAGCGCCATCCTCCCCGTACCACAGGGCGGCGACTTCGAACGCGCAGTGCGTGCTCAGCGACTCGTTGCGGCCGGCGCACGCCTGTTCAACACCCGCGGATACGCCGCGGTGGGCATCGAAGACATCGGTGCCGCCGTCGGCGTGCGCGGGCCGGCGCTGTACCACCACTTTGCCAGCAAGGCCGACCTGCTCAACGAGATCATCGAACGCAACGAGCAGTGGATTGGCCTCTATACCGACCGAGCCCTGTCCGAGGGCCGCACCGCTCACGAGTCCGCCCGCCTACTGCTCGGCTACTTCGTCGAGTTCGCTCTCGCGCAACCGGATCTGGTCGGGACAACCGTCAGCGAGGTCGGCCATCTACCCGAGACGCACGCCGCACGCTACCGCCGCACTCACCGCGACGGAGTGCTGGCGTGGGCCCGGTTGCTCGCGGCGGCCGATCCCGCACTCACTCCGGTCCAGGCCCGGGTGCTCGTCCAGGCGCTGAGCATCGTGGTCATCGACGCGGTGCGCAATCCACGCCTACGACGCCGGGAGAAGCTCGCGGATGTGCTGACCGCTCTCTGCGCTCGACTGATCCTGAACGATACAAACGATCCGATGGTTATCGGGTAGTAACTTATATCGAACAGAGGAGGTAAGACCGAGCTCAGGACCCCATCGCTGCAATTATCTACTTAGCCGCCATTAACTTACGGTTGCGTAGCGACCATCGCGGCGACCACAATGACCACCGGTGCGCAACAGACCGCGTTCCCCGTTTCCGGCCGGGCGCCGGATCGCGCAAAGGGGCTACCCCAGTGGGCCATTACAAGAGCAACGTCCGCGATCTCGAGTTCAACCTGTTCGAGGTGTACGGCCTCGACACCGTTCTGGATACGGGCGCCTACGGTGATCTGGACGGCGACGACGTCCGGACCATGCTGAGCGAGGCCGCCCGCCTCGCCGAAGGACCCGTCGCGACGTCCTTCGCCGAGACCGACCGCACGCCACCGACATTCGACCCGGAAACCAACACCGTCCGACTACCCGATGGGTTCAAGCGCTCGGTACGGGCATGGCAGGACGCCGAATGGTGGCGGATCGCCAAATCCGAACGGATCGGAGGGACTCCGGCCCCGAAAATGCTGTCCTGGGCAATTCAGGAGTTCTTGCTCGGTGCCCAGCCCGCCGCCTACATGTACCTGTCCGGACCCACGATGTCCGACATCATCGCCCGGATCGGCACCGCCGAGCAGCGCTCCTGGGCCCGCCTCGCTGTCGAACACAACTGGGGCGCAACGATGGTGCTCACAGAGCCCGACGCCGGCTCGGATGTCGGCGCGGGCCGCACCAAGGCCGTCAAGCAACAAGACGGGTCCTGGCATCTCGAGGGCGTGAAACGCTTCATCACCTCCGCCGACTCCGACGATCTTTTCGGCAACATCATCCACCAGGTCCTTGCCCGCCCCGAGGGCGCTGGTCCTGGGACGAAGGGCTTGAGCCTGTTTCTGGTCCCGAAGTTCCACTTCGACCCAGACTCCGGCGAAATCGGCGATCGCAACGGGGTTTTCGTGACCAACGTCGAGCACAAGATGGGCCTGAAGGCCTCGGCAACCTGCGAGCTGACCTTCGGCGGCCACGGCATTCCGGCCAAGGGCTGGCTGGTGGGCGAAGTCCACAACGGCATCGCGCAGATGTTCGAGGTGATCGAGGAAGCGCGCATGATGGTCGGAGTCAAGGCCATCGCTACGCTGTCGACTGGCTACCGCAACGCCCTCGACTACGCCAAGACCCGTGTGCAGGGCGCGGACCTGACCCAGATGACCAACAAGACGGCCCCCAAGGTCACCATCACCCACCATCCCGACGTGCGGCGTTCGCTCATGCTGCAGAAAGCCTACGCCGAAGGTCTGCGCGCGATCTATCTCTACACTGCCGCCCACCAAGACCCGGTCACCGCCCTTGCCGTCTCTGGAGCCGATCCCGCCCTGGCTGCCCGCGTCAACGACCTGCTGTTGCCCATCGTCAAGGGCGTCGGCTCCGAGCGCGCGTATCAGTACCTCACCGAATCCCTGCAGGTCTTCGGTGGCTCGGGGTTCCTGCAGGACTACCCGATCGAGCAGTACATCCGCGATGCCAAGATCGACTCGCTCTACGAGGGCACGACCGCCATCCAGGCGCAGGACTTCTTCTTCCGCAAGATCGCCCGCGACCAGGGCGTGGCCCTGGCCCATATCGCCGACCAGGTCCGATCCAGCGCCGAAACCGACTCCGGCAGTGCTGAGCTGAAGGCCGAGCGTGCCCTGCTGTTGAGCGCACTCGAAGACGTGCAGGCCATGGCGGCGACGTTGACCGGGTACCTACTGGCCTCCAGCGACGATTCCACCGAACTCTACAAGGTCGGCCTCGAGTCGGTGCGCTTCATGCTCGCTGTGGGGGACCTGCTCGTGGGCTGGCGCCTGCTCGTGGCCGCCGAAACCGCGACCGCGGCGCTGAGCTCTGCCGCCGCGGACAAGGCGTTCTACGAAGGCAAGATCGCGGTGGCCTCGTTCTTCGCGCGCACAGTGCTGCCACGCCTCAATGCCGACCGTGCCGTGATCGCCGAAATCGACTGCTCAATCATGGAACTCGACGAAGCCGCGTTCTGAGGCAGCGCGGGCGGGCACCACGTCACGGACGCCGCGGTGCCCGTCCGGCGCTGCGCCATGCAACGCTCCCCAACCCGCGCAGCGAACCAAGACATTCAGCCGAGGCTCGCCTCGCCCGCGGGAAACCCTCGCCGGCGCCATACAAATCTCGCCCATCTACCCATTGCCTGACCGCAGCTGACCATCCGTCATGGCCGGACGAAACATGCTCGCCTCGTCAAGTGCCCGCCACATCCTGTCCAGACGTCGCCGGGCCGCGATCGGCGGCACCACAAATTCTCATCGGATCGGAGAGCAGACAACGCACTTCGTTCACCAGGCATCCCGGCGACTTCAAGTGAGCTACCCCAGCTACATCGGCAGCCAGAAGAGCCACTGACCAGCCGCCGACAGATGCGCCGATACCCGCAAGCGGGTTCGCACCGAGATCCGCGCGTGTCTTCAGGGCACGGTCACAGCGCCTTGACGATATCGTCGACCCGGTCCCGCGCGTCGCCGAAGAGCATCGCGGAGTTCTCTCGGAAGAACAAAGGATTCTGCACACCGGCGTAGCCGGAAGCCATGGATCGCTTGAACACGACGACATTCTCGGCCTCCCATACCGTCAGCACAGGCATGCCCGCGATGGGGCTGGCCGGGTCTTCGGCGGCCGCCGGATTGACGGTGTCGTTGGCGCCGATCACCAGCACCACGTCGGTGCCGGTGAAATCGTCGTTGATCTCGTCCATTTCCAGCACGATGTCATAGGGCACCTTCGCCTCGGCCAACAGGACGTTCATGTGACCGGGCAGCCTGCCCGCGACCGGATGCACGCCGAACCGCACGCTCACCCCGCGCGCGAGCAGTTTGCGGGTGAGCTCGGCGACGCCGTGCTGGGCTTGAGCCACGGCCATGCCGTAACCGGGGGTGATGATCACCGATTCCGCGCCGGCGAGCAGCTCGGCGACGCCGTCGGCGGTGATCTCGCGATGCTCACCCAGGTCGGTGTCGCCCGCCGGACCCACGGTGATGCCGAAGCCGCCGGCGATCACCGACAGGAACGAGCGGTTCATCGCGGCGCACATGACATAGGACAGGTACGCGCCCGACGAGCCGACCAGCGCGCCGGTGATGATCAGCAGGTCGTTGCCGAGCAGGAATCCCGACGCCGCCGCGGCCCATCCGGAGTAGCTGTTGAGCATCGACACCACGACCGGCATGTCCCCGCCTCCGATGGAGGCGACGAGATGCCAGCCGAGCAGCAAGGCGACCACAGTGATCGCCACCAGCGTCCACAGGCGTGGATCCACGACGAACCACACGGTCAGGGCGGTGAACACCACCAGCGCACCGAGATTGAGAATGTTCTTGCCCGGCAACATCATCGGCGCCGAGGCGATCCGCGCCGAGAGCTTGAGGTAGGCCACGATCGAACCGGTGAAGGTCACCGCGCCGATGAACACGCCGATCGCGACCTCGGCCCCGTGGATACCCAGCAAGCCCGCAGCGCGGAGCGCGTCGGCGTCGGCGTCGGCGGGATGCCGTTCGACGTGCAGATAGCCGTTCCAGCCGACCAGCACCGCCGCCAGACCGACGAACGAATGCAGCAGCGCGACGAGTTCGGGCATCCCGGTCATCTCGACGATGCGGGCCCGCCACAAGCCGATCACCGCACCGAGCGCGGTCGCGCCGGCCAGCATTGCCAGGCCGAGGGACTCGATATCGCGACCGATCGCCAGCGCGACGGTGGCGCCCAGGGCGATCACCATGCCGGTGATGCCGAGAGTGTTGCCCAGCTTGGCGGTATCGTGTCTGGCCAGCCCGCCCAGCGCGAGGATGAACAGCAACGCCGCGACGATGTAGGCCGAATCGGCCATGGTCTCAACGGAAATCATGGGTATTCACTCCGAGGTCGGGCGCAGCTCAGCTGCGGGAGAACATGGCGAGCATGCGGCGTGTCACCGCGAAGCCGCCGAAGACGTTGATGCTCGCCAGCAGGATCGCCGCGCACGACAACCCCGTGATCCATGGATCGCCGTGCCCGATCTGGAGCAGCGCGCCGACCACGATGATCCCGGAGATTGCGTTGGTGACCGACATGAGCGGGGTGTGCAGCGCGTGGTGCACGTGGCCGATCACGTAGTAGCCGATGACGATCGACAGCGCGAATACGGTCAGGTGCCCCTGCAACGCCGGCGGTGAGATCGCGATCAGTCCGAAGACCGCGGCCGCCGCGGCCCCCACCAGCCCGAAGCGGCGCCGGGCGGACATCGGTTCCCTCGTCGCCACGGGTTCGGGCGGGGCGACCGCTTGGAGTGTCGGCGCCGCCGAGACGGCGACAGGAGGTGGCGGCCAGGTGACCTCACCGCCGCGCACGACCGTGACCGAACGCTGCACCACATCGTCGAAGTCGAGAACCAGTCGCCCGTCCTTGCCCGGCGTCATCAGCTCCAGCAGGTTCACCACATTGGTGCCGTACAGCTGGGATGCCTGTGCAGGCAGGCGACCGGCCAGATCCGTGTAACCGAGGATGGTCACACCGTTGTCGGTGACGACGGCGCGGTCGATGACGGTGCCTTCGACATTGCCGCCGTTCTGCGCGGCCATGTCGACGATGACGCTGCCCGGCTTCATCGAGGCCACCATCTCGGCGGTGATGATCCGGGGTGCCGGGCGCCCGGGAATCAGGGCCGTGGTGATGATGATGTCGACATCGGCACACTGCTCGGCGTAGAGCTGCGCCTCGCGGGCCTTGTAGTCCCCGCTCATCTCCTTGGCGTAGCCCGTGGCCGACACCTCCGCCTCGGTCGAGTCGATCGACAGATATTCTCCACCGAGGGATTTCACCTGATCGGCGACTTCCGGCCGCGGATCTGTCGCGCGCACAACGGCACCGAGGCTGCCCGCGGCGCCGATGGCGGCCAGTCCGGCCACCCCGGCGCCGACCACCAGGACTTTGGCAGGCGGTACCTTGCCGGCGGCGGTGACCTGCCCGGTGAAGAAGCGGCCGAACGTGTGCGCGGCTTCGACGACCGCGCGGTAGCCCGCGATATTGGCCATCGAGGACAACACGTCCAGTGACTGGGCGCGCGAGATGCGGGGTACCGCGTCCATGGCCATTGCTGTGATCGGCCGTTTGCCGAGGTCGGCGAGCAGATCAGGGTCGTTCATCAGCCCGAGCGAGCTGATCACGGTGGCGCCGGGGTTCATATCGTCGAGCTGATAGGTCGCCGGCGCGTTGACACCGAGCACGACATCGGCGGCGCGCGCGTTGCCGATCGTGGCGCCCGCCGCCACGTAGGCGTCATCGGAGAAGGAGGCGAGACTGCCGGCACCGGTCTCGACCACGACGTCGTAGCCGAGCCGGACGAGCCGGGTCACCGTCGCCGGAGTGGCGGCCACCCGGGTTTCGCGCGGGCGTGCCTCACGCAGGACACCGACGATCATGAGCGCGGAACCTCCACCAGTTCAGCCGGCCGCGCCCGCTGCGCACCGGCGGTGGCGAAGGCGAGCTGATCGGCCTTTGCGCGCGCGAGATACTGGTGGGCCGGATACTCCCGCGTCGTACCCACGCCGCCGTGCAGTTGCACCGCCTCTTCACCGGCGTAGACCTCGCGGTAGCTGCACAGCGGACGCAGGAACCGCCGCTTCTGCTCCTCGGTGCCGCAGGCGAGGATCGTCGGGCCCGCCATGCCGAGCCCGATGACATTGGCACCCGGATTGTTGTCCGGCGCACCGGCTTCGGCGAACAAGCGGTCGACCTCGGGCTGCAGACTCCGCGAAAGGCCGAGCCCGCCGTGCCCGACCGGGAAGTACACCCAGGCCAGTCCGGCGTCGTAGCGGGCGCGCAGGAAGTCGAGGCGGTCACTGCCGGCCGGGTCGTTGGCGGCCAGGAATTCCTCGATCCGCCAGGTCAATTCGTCGAGGGTCATCGCGTCTCCCGCTGCCTGCTCAGCTCGCTCTTGGCGAGCGCGTTCTTGTGGACCTCGTCCGGGCCGTCGGCGAAGCGCAACGTCCGGATACCCGCGTAGGCCGCGGCGAGCGGGAAGTCCTGGGACAGCCCGCCCGCGCCGTGGACCTGGATGGCCTTGTCGAGAATCCACTGCACGGTCGACGGAGTGGCGATCTTGATCGCCTGGATCTCCGTGTGCGCGCCCTTGTTCCCGACCGTGTCCATCAATCAGGCGCTCTCGAGCACCAGCAGCCGCAACTGCTCGAGCCTGACCCGTGACTCGGCGATCCAGTCGCGGATCACGCTCGCCCGCGCCGACGAGCACGTCACCTTCGGCTGAGTAGAAGCCCTCACTGTCGCCGACGATCGGATCCGCCGCGCACACCCGGACATGCGTGAACGACAGTTCGCCGTAGCCGTCGCGCTCGATGCGGGTCGCCGAGATGGTGGTGCCATCGGACGAGGCCACATCGGGCTCGATCGTCGCGAAGGCGGACCGGATCCGCCCGTCCAGCAACGGTTCCGGCCATTCCTCGCGCTGGCGCTCATCGCCGAAGAGCGCGAATACGTCCATGGTGCCGGTGTCGGGCGCGGCGCAGTTGAGCATGACCGGGGCCAAACGACCACTGCTGCTGATGATCTCGGCCAGCGGTCCGTTCCGCAGGGTGACCAGTCCGGCACCCTCTACACCCGGCAGAGACAGATAACACAAGCCGCGGCGGCGGGACTCGCTCCGCAGCTCGGTCATGATCGGCGCCGAATCCCGGGCTCAATGGTGTCGAGCTCGAACAGCTGTTCACGGAACACCGGTTCGGCCGAGTAGACGTGGTTGCCCATGGAATCCAATAGCGAGGAACGCAGTTCTGCGGTGGGGGCGTCGATCGCGGAATCCATCAGTGGTGCTCCTTCTGTGCGGTGAGGCCGGTTTCGAGAGAGGCTCGCGCCGCGCCGACCGTGTCGAACTTTCAGCTCACCCGTCGGCGATGGGCCGCCCTCCATCCGGACCAACATGTGAGTGGCGTAGGTGGTGGGCGTGCCAGCATGCCCACCCGCGGTCACCAACAAACGCCAAGGCAGTGGCAGTACGACCAGAAGGCCTCGACCCACCCCGCTCTACGCGCACTCGTTCTGTACGAAGATGTCATTCATCGCGTTCGAATGCGACGCTAGCACGCCGGAACCATTATCAGCTCATACCTATTTCCATTGAAACATATAGGGATTGCTTATACACGCAGACGAGATGCTGCGGGATCAGGAATTTCCTACTTGCATTCGAAGAGCTTTCCACGGATGGATGTGACAGGCTATTCCAACCGCCTCGACGTGGCCAGCCCGCTCCGGCTACAACCTTCGGACTCGAGGCGCGCGCACCGCATCAACGTTATCCTGTCGCCCCGGAACAACTGACAGCGTGGCAGGCCCTCATCTCGACGGTTCAGGCTCGCCGATGCTGGTGGGACACTCCGCCGAAGGAAATCTTGTCCCGGCTTCGCGCACCCGGCCGGTGTCGCCCTCTTCGCGGCCTGCGCCGCAGCGCGAATCGGCGAGGTGAGCGGTGTCCGGGTGAAGGACATCGACACCGACGAATGGATCTGGAACCTGCGCTGCCAAACCTCGCCCGGCCCCGGCGGCATGAGGAACAAAGGCGCTAAGGGCAAACGTCTCGGCGAGTTCTGATCATCGAAGAACTCCGGCCGATGCTGACCAACCGAATTCGGGCGCGGAAGGACAAGCCAGACGCGCGCCTGTTCGTCGCTCCGCGCGGCAGGCGGATCCAGACCGGAGTCCGGCAGACGGCGACGCGCTGGGACGAGTGGTGACTGCGCCATACCGGGCTCACCGGGTTCGCCGAAGTCGGCGTGCCCCTTCACCGGCTCCAGCAGATCGCCGGGCAGACCGACCCGCGGATCACCCAGCGATACCTGCACCCCGACATCGTCGCGCTGCGGAAGGACGGTGACATGCTCTCCGCGCACCTCAAAATGCCGAGACGGTCCCCAAGTGGTACCCAGCTCCGGCTGGTCCGATACGAAAAATCTCCTCCGACCCAGGTCGGAGGGGATTTTTCTTGGTCGGGCTGACAGGATTTGAACCTGCGACCACCTGACCCCCAGTCAGGTGCGCTACCAAGCTGCGCCACAGCCCGTTCTTGCCCCCGTCGCCGGGTGCTCGAAAAGATTACCGCACCACTCTGCGTAGGAACTAATCGGCTGGTAGATGGCTGTTTTTTGCAGGTTTCCGCTGCGGATCCAGTGGAGGTAGGGCGCGGGCGCCCACCCCTCCGAGCGGGTCGACGACTGAGCGTAGGCCGACTCCGGCGGATCGGAGATCGTCGAGCTCGGGGCGGCGTCCGGTGGATGTTCGTCAAGCGGGCCGGGGATCGCGCCGAACGCACTGCTACCCCTCCGGATTTCGCGCACTGCGGGAGAGGCCGCTGGGTACCGACCTTTTCTCCGCCATCGGAAGTTGATCGGTGGCAGGTCAATTCAGTGGCGTTGCGGGCGAAGGGGTTCGGCGGTGAGTTCACCGTGTCCAGCGGAGTACCTCGAGGGCAGCGCCGATGGCGATCGTATTGCTCGCCAGCGGGCGGGGCAGCAGTTCGTCGGCGCGGGACAGGCGGCGGACGACGGTGCTGCGGTGGGTGTAGAGCCGGTCGGCGGTGCGGGTGGTGCTGCATTGTTGTTCGAGGTAGGTGGTGACGGCTTCGATCACGTCCGGTTCGGCGGTGACCAGGGCGCCGAGGGTGTCGGCGACGAATTCGTCGGCGCGGAGCGGGTCGGCGGTCAGGACGGTGACCAGTTGGACGTCTTCGTGGCGGGCCACCCGGCGGTGGGAGGTGAGGCGGGTGAGCATGCGCTGGGTTTCGAGGGCGTCGAGGTGGCTGCGCCGGAATCCGGGGATGCCGAGGCCGGGACGACCGATGGCGACGCGCACGTCCGGTGCGTCGGCGAGCCCGGCGTGCACCGGGTCCAGTTCCGGTGCCGCGTCGACCGGCAACCACAGCCACAGGGCGGCGGCGCCGGCCACGATCGTCAGGCGGTGGGCGGCGCCGGCGACTCGCAGGAGCAGTTCCGCCGCCGCTTCGAGCTGGTCGCTCGCGCCGGGTGAGGTCGCCCAGAGGACGGCCGCGGTGTGGGGGCCGGTCAAGCGGTAGCCGAGTTGGCGTTCGGCTTCTCCGCGCCGGATCGGCGCCCCTTCGAGCAGTAGTGAGACGGTGGCGCGGCGTTCGGCGTTGGTGCCGCGGGTCAGGTCCTCGCGTTCGGCCTTCATCTGCTGGGTGACGGCGGCGACGGTGTCCTCGACGTAGGTCGAGATCGACAGCGACGCCAGTTCCAGCAGTTCGCGGAGTTGAGCGGGGTCGTCGGTCAGCCCGAAGCAGATCTCCATGCAGCGGTTCCAGACGACGCTGTAGCTGGAGCGATAGGCGTCGAGGGAGGTCTCGTCCAGGCCGCGCCGGACCAGGTCACGGGCCGCGGAGAGGGCTTCGGGGCCCAGGTTCGGTGGGACCCGGCGACCGGGGTGCTGCACATTGGACCAAGCCCAATGGGTGATGTTGGCCAGGTTCGCGCGGCGCACCGCCGCGGCGAGGACGGGGTCTTCGGCGATCCGGCGCATGCGCTCGCCGGCGAGCGAGGCCGCGTGCAGTTCCTCCAGCCACTCCCCCGACGGCCGCAGTGCCGACTCGGCCGCCTGCCGGATGAGGGTGACGATCTCCGGACCGGGCTCGGGCCAGCGTGCGTCGCGTGCATCAGTTTGCCGCATCAGTCGATGATGCTGCGTCGTTATGTCGTAGCGCAAGCACGTCGTGTTGCCCGACTCTGGACAACACACCCCGCCCCGGCGCAGTTCCGCCCGGCGCGGCCACGTACCTCGCCCTCCGCGCAGGCACTCGCGCAACGGAGCCGGACCAAGGAGCCGCTATGACATCCACGCCGACCGCCGCCGATCATGTCGACGTCCTGATCATCGGCGCCGGGATCTCCGGTATCGGCGCGGGCCGATATCTGCGAACCCTGCTGCCGCACAAGACCTTCACCATTCTCGAAGCCCGCGCGGCCCTCGGCGGCACCTGGGACCTGTTCCGTTACCCCGGTATCCGCTCGGACTCCGATCTGCACACCTTCGGCTACGAGTTCAAGCCCTGGCGCGACGAGCAGTCCATCGCCGACGGCGCGCGCATCCTGGACTACCTGCGCGAAACCGCCACCGAGAACGGGCTCGACGAGAGCATCCGCTACCACCACAGGGTCGTCAGCGGGTCGTGGTCCTCGGAGCGGGCGCGCTGGACGGTGCAGGTCGACCGCACCGATACCGGCGAACGCCTCGAGCTGACCGCGAGCTGGATCTTCTCGGCCGCGGGCTACTACCGCTACGACGAGGGATTCACCCCCGAGTTCACCGGCCGGGACCGGTTCCAGGGCACCGTCGTGCATCCGCAGCAGTGGCCCGAGGACCTGGACTACACCGGCAAGCGTGTCGTGGTGATCGGCAGTGGTGCGACGGCCGTGACCCTGGTGCCCGCGATGGCGGAGTCCGCGGCGCACGTGACGATGCTGCAGCGCACCCCGACCTACATTCTGCCGGTGCCGAGGAAGGACGCGATCGCCAACGCGATGAAGCGGGTGCTCGGTGACGAACGCGGCTACGCCCTGACCCGGCGCAAGAACATCGCCCAGCAGAAGCTGGTCTGGAGCCTGTCGCAGAAGTACCCGAGCGTGATGCGGCGGATCATCCGGTGGACCAACGCCAAGCAGCTGCCGGCAGGCTATCCGGTCGACGAACACTTCAACCCGCCCTACAACCCGTGGGAGCAGCGGCTGTGCACCGTGCCCGACGGTGACCTGTTCACCTCGATCAGGCGGGGCCAGGCCTCGGTGGTCACCGATCGCATCGACACCTTCACCGAGAACGGGATCCGGCTGGTCTCGGGCCGGGAACTCGACGCGGACATCATCGTCACCGCGACCGGCCTGAACGTGCGGGCGTTCGGCGGTATCCCGGTGACGGTCGACGGCCGCGCGGTCGACGCGGCGAACACGGTGGCCTACAAGGGACTGATGCTTTCGGGTGTGCCGAATCTCGCGTACGCCATCGGCTATACGAATTCCTCGTGGACGCTGAAGATCGGCCTGCTGTGTGAGCACTTCTGCCGCCTGCTGGCCCACATGGACGACAACGACTACCGGATCGCGCGCGCCGAGGTCGCGGACCCGTCGATGCCGACCCGGCCGTTCCTGGACTTCGCCGCGGGCTACATCCAGCGGGCCGTGGCCGAGCTGCCCAGCCAGGGCGACCGGATGCCGTGGCGGACGTCGATGAACTACCAGGACGATGTGAAGCTCCTGCGCGAGGCCGCCGTTCTGGACCCCGAACTGCATTTCGAGACCGCGCGTCAGCGGGCCCGGCGCACGGCGACGGTCCCCGCGTAGCCGCCACGTGCGACCGGCCCGCCGTCCGCGTGGTGGGCATAGGACTGCGCGGCGCGGGGTTGGCAGTGGACGTGTCTTCCGAACATCCCCGCCCCACCCGCTTGCATCCCCTGCTGGCCGACCGCTACAGCCCGCGCGCGTTCGATCCGGCGGGAACCGTCGACGACGAGAGCCTCGAATTGCTGCTCGAGGCGGCGCGGTGGGCGCCCTCGGCGGGCAACTCGCAACCGTGGAGCTTCTATCCGGCTCGGCCGGGCGAGGTCGAGCACAAGCGGATCGCCCGGTATCTGGCGCCGAGTTCGGCGCGCTGGGCGTCCGCCGCGGGACTGCTGATCGTCACCCTGACCCGGCGATTCGTCGACGACACCGATCTGCCCTACTCGGAATTCGCCGACTACGACCTGGGGCAGGCCGTCGCCCACCTCACCGTGCAGGCCCAAGCGCTCGGGCTGGCCTGTCACCAGTTCCGCGCCTTCGACCGTGACGCGATCACGGCCGAGCTCGCCCCGAACCCGGGCTGGGTCGTGATGTCGATGATCGCGGTCGGTCGCGCCGCCGACACCGCGAGCGGACGCACCCGACACGACATCGCCCAGCTGCGCGCGGCACCCTGGCAGTGAGTCGGCGCCGCCAACGCTCCGCCTTGTCGCGATCCCGCTGGGCCGCTGGTCCCGCAGACCTTTCCGAGCTCCCCGGGTCCAGCGGTCGGCGCGGGGCAGGCGAACGACGAGTGCGATCGAGCCGGTCCGGGGGCCGCCACAGTCCGCGCCCGGCCGCCTGGCCAGGATGTCCGGACTCGTCCGCGCGACCGCCCACGCGGACGAGTCCGGGTGATCGAAGTCGTCAACCGGATGCAGGCGTCTTCGACGCGCTGCAGGCCGGTGCCGGCGCTGCGGGTCACCCGCGGCCTCCTCGGGCAGTTCACCGCGCAGCGCCGGCTGCCGCGCCCGCGGATCGGCTGTCGGTGCTCACCCGACCGTTAACGCGAGGTCCTCGCCCTGGTCGGCCGGGGCATGAGCAACGACGAGATCGGGGCGGCGATGTTCCTCAGTCCGCCACCGCCCGCACCCACGTCGGTCGTGCGATGACGAAACTCGGTGCCCGGGACCGCGCCCAGCTCGTGCTCGCCGACCAGACCGGACTGACGACCCCGACGGGAAACCGGCGCTTTCGGCCGGTCGCTAAGGTGAGTCGGTGCAGCGGATTCTGATCTCCGGGATCTCAGGGGCGGGGAAAACGACATTGGCGGGCGTGGTTGCCGAGCGGCTCGGGATACCCCGGCGGGAACTGGATGCGTTGCATCACGGGCCGGGATGGGTGAAGCGGCCGGAGTTCGAAGTAGAGGTCGAGGGGTTCACCGCGGGTCCGCGGTGGGTGACCGAAGACCAGTATCGCCGATGGCTGGGCGATCTGCTGTGGACGAGGGCCGATACCGTTGTGTGGCTGGACCTTCCGAAGCGGACGGTGATGCGGCGAGTCCTGTGGCGTTCGTTCACGCGCGCGATCACCGGGCAGGAATTGTGGAACGGTAATCGCGAATCGTTCCGCAACTGGCCGGCTCGGGACCACCCCATTCGGTGGGCGTGGGACCAGTACGAGGCCCGGCGACTGCGCACCGAGGAACTGATCGCCCGCTTCCCCGAGGTGACCGTGGTGCACCTGACATCGGCCGCCGATGCGCGACGCTGGGTCCACGGCCTGGGGTCGTGATGACGGAAACGTTCTCGACCCGTGCTGCGCGGTCTCCCGAGGCCCTGCTCGGCGATCGTGACAGCGTGAAGACCGCTCTCCCCTCGAGCCGCCTCCGCGCGCACGACTCCCATCGACCTGCCGAGTGATCGGTCGGTGGGGCTGTTCGCCCTCGAGGCGCTGCGGCTCGGCACGGCGGCGCGGGGCTGACGCGGCAGCGGCACCGATCAACTCCGGACGCGGTCGAACTGGAGGTGCAGTTCGCGGGGCGCGCCGACGCTGATGCCTACCGAGCGAGCGATCTGGGTGCCTGGGGCGAGGCGGAAACCGGTGAGGCGGTCCAGGAGGCGGGTGATGCCGATGTCGAGTTGCATGCGGGCGAAGTGGCGGCCGACGCAGCGATGGATGCCGATGCCAAAGGCCAAGTGCGGGTTGTGGTTACGGTCGAAGTCGAGCTGTTCGGGATTGTCGAAGCGGACGGTGTCACGGTTGGCGGAGCGCCAGTGCACCGCGATCCGATCGCCCTTCACCAGGGGGACGCCGAGCAGGTCGTTGTCCTCGGCCACTACTCTGCCCATGACGCTCACGGTCGAGGTGTAGCGCAGGATTTCGTCGAGATCGCGTGTCGCCCAGTCGGGTTCGCGCAGTCGCGCTTCCAGGCCGGGCATTTCGGTGAGATATTCGGCGATATAGGCCAGGGCGCCGCGGGTGGTGTCCAGACCGCCCAGCAGGAGCACGGTGACGACTCCGAGCCGTTCTTCCATGGTGAGTGGACGGCCACCCTCGACCGTGGCATCGACGATGGATTGCAGCAGGTCATCGCGGGGTGCCGCGGCCCGCTCCGCCATGAGTTCGGCGGCCAATCCCGCGACAGCGGCGAAACTTTCGGGTGTGTTCTGCACCGAGACCTGGGTGACGGCATCGACCGCGCGGGCCAGCCGCTCCTCGTTGTCGTCGTCGAGCACGATCTTGGCCAGTGCGCCCGCGGTGAACGGGATGGCGAACTCGCTCACGAATTCGACCTGCCCGCGATCGGCGAATCGGTCGATGAGTTCGTCGGCAAGCTGCCGCAGCACGGGTTCGTACCGGCGCAGTGCGGGCTTGGCGAACGGGCCGTTCAGAAACGCCCGGAAGTCGTGGTGCAGTGGCGGATCCACGTCGATGGGCGGCAGCGCGACCGGGACCGTCGTCAGTCCGGGCATGGCCGAACTGAAGATCTTGGGATGCGCGGCAACCGTGACCAGATCCTCGTACCGCGTCACCACATGCATGCCACCGCCGAATCCGGTGTGCACGACCGGACAGTGCTCGCGCGCCCACGCCAGCTCCTCGTCCAGCTGCGCGCAGTGCCCCTCGTCGAACCAGTCGAGATGATCGAAAAACCCTTGGCGACTGACGTTCACGGCCAACCCTTCCCACCCCGAAGCAGCAACCCCACCGATGGTCCGCCCGCACGGTCACCGCGTCAACCCTCGGGTGCGCCGGTCAGAGCGCCTGGGAGTGGAAGACGCGCTCGATCAGGCCCCGCGACGGTCGATCCAACGGTTTTCCGCCCGTATCGAAGCCGGGAACGGGGTTGCCGCTGAATCCACCGATGAGTTCGCTGTTCCCGTCGGCCGCGGTGGCCCAGACCTCGGTGTCGGCAGGCCGCCAGAGGACCACCCCGTCGGGATAGTGGGTCAGTTCGGCCAGCATCGCGTCGGGCCACGGAAGACCCGGACGACCTTGCCCTCCGCGGGAAACCCGTAGGCCATCCCCTCCGGCTCGACCATGACGACGAACCGATGACTGTCGGGCCGAGCCGACATCGCGAGCTGGAACTCCATCCACCGATCATGCCGCGGTCGAGGCGAGTCGAGGGCAATCACGGGGGGCCGCTCGACTCGCGGCGCGTGGATCGGTGAAAGCTTGGCCGCGATAGGAGCTTTAGGGTCGCTGACCCTGGACAGAGTGGACGCCCCGAGACTGGGAGCATGCTGGGTGGGCCGCGATGAGCACCGGAGTCGATGTCGACGCGCGAACCGGGGCCGGGCCGCGGAATCTGACCGTCGCCCACCTGCTCGTCCTCACCATCGGCACCTTCACCCTGGGGGTGGACGGTTACGTGCTGGCGGGGCTGATCCCGGAGGTCGCCGCCGATCTGCACGTCTCGATCAGCACGGCGGGACAGCTGACCGCGCTGTTCGCGGTCGTGTACGCGGTGGGGTCGCCGGTGATCGCCGCGCTGACGGGTAGCTGGGATCGCCGAGTGCTGCTGGCGGGTGGAATGGTGGTGTTCGTTGCCGGGCTGGTGGTGCAGGCCGCGGGACCGAATTTCGCGACGGTGGCCGCCGGACGCGTGGTCGCGGCATTGGGGGCGGCCGCATATCAGGCGAACGCCTTCAGCACCGCGGGTCTGCTGAGTGACGACGCGCATCGCGCCCGGTCGCTGGCCATCGTCTCCGGCGGTGGTTCGCTCGCGCTGGTGGCGGGGCTCCCCTTCGGGATCCTGCTAGGCCAGGCCTGGGGGTGGCGGACCGCCGTGTGGATCCTGATGGTGCCCGCGGTGATCGCCCTGTGCGCGGTGGCGTTGCTTCCGGCCGCGCACGCGCCGAGACTGTCGCTGCGCGATCGGCTGCGGGTGCTGACCGATGCGCGGGTGCGGGCAATCCTGCTCGGCACCGTGACGGTGATCGTGCCCGCGTTCCTGCTCATCGCCTACCTGCCCGCGGTGCTGGAGGTCTCCGGCACGCTGGTCGTGGCGGCGATGCTGGCCTTCGGCGGCGGGCAGGTCGTCGGCACCACCGTCGTAGCACGACTCATCCGCCTGCGCGGTGCGCCGTCCACGCTGGTGCTCGGCGCGAGCGGGATGGCCGCCTGCGCGGTCCTGCTGGCCGTCGGCCGCACGAGCGCGCTCGGCGCGGTCGTCGCCATGACCGGGCTCGGCGTCGCCGTGGGCATCGCGATCGTGCCGCAGCAGCACCGCTTGTTCGCCCTGGTCCCGGCGCTCGCGCCGATCGCGATGGGCCTCAACGGGTCCGCGGTCTACCTCGCCGTCGCGCTCGGGACCGGCCTCGGTGGCGGCGCGCTGGCCCTGGTCGGGGCGAGCGCGCTGGCTCCCACCGCGGCCGTTCTCGGTCTGCTCGCTGTCACCGTCGGCCTCGCGGTCCGCCCCGAAGGACAAGGGTCGGCCGGAAACACTCGTGGTGTTCGGAGAGCGAAATGACCGGAATTGTGGGGCGACCGAGGCGCTTGTCGGGCTCGCATTACGATCACTGAGGACACAGCCCCTCACGAACAGGATCCTCATGGCGCGCAAAGTCGTTGTCACCCTCGTCGATGATTTCGACGGCGCCTCCGCCGCCGATGAGACCGTCTCGTTCGGCATCGACGGCGCGAGCTACGAGATCGACCTGTCCGAGACGAACGCGGCCAAGCTCCGCGATCTGTTCGATCAGTGGATCCCGGCGGCCCGCCGCACCGGGCGCGTCAAGACGAGCGGTCGCCGGTCCGAGGTGAGCGGTACGGCCGCCGCGCCCACGCGACGCAACGACCTGACCGCGATCAGGACCTGGGCCAGCAACAACGGCCACACGGTCTCGGCGCGCGGCCGAATCGCCGCCGACATCATCGCCGCGTACGAAGAGGCGAACGCCTAGAACACACCGCGGCCCGAAGGCCCCACCGGTTCCGATCGACAGTCGGATCTCACGTTTTCCCGATGCGCAACGTCTTCACGGTGTCAGCGAAAGGAAAGCAGATGAATACTCGACACCTCGTTGTCGATGCCGGTGTCCTCGGGCCGATCACCCTCGTCGCGTCCGGCGCCGCCGTGACGGGCTTGTACTTCCGTCACCACGTGCGCGGGCCCGCGGCCGAGACCTTCGGGCGCGCGGTATCCGGGACCGAGGACGAACTCCTGTCCGAGGCGGCCGCGCAGGTGCTGGACTATCTCGCGGGTCGCCGTCGGAACTTCGAACTGCCCCTGCACGCGACCGGTGACGAGTTCCGACAGGACGTGTGGCGGATCGTGGCCGAGATCCCCTTCGGCGAGCGCACCAGTTACGGCCGGATCGCCGAGCGGCTCGGCGATCGCCGGCTCGCCCAGGCGGTCGGCAAGGCCGTGGGCGCCAATCCGCTGTGCCTGTTCGTGCCCTGCCACCGGGTCGTCGGCGCGGACGGGTCGCTGACCGGCTACGCGGGCGGCCTCGCGCGCAAACGAGCTCTGCTCGACCTCGAGGAACCGGCCGCGGTCGGCGCCGGTCGCCTGTTCTGACCGGGGTGCCCGTGAAGCAGCCTTTCGAGCAGGTCGTCACCCGGCACGGGCCCACCGTGCTGCGGGTGTGCCGGGTCGTCCTCGGCGTCCACGATGCCGAAGACGCCTGGTCGGAGACGTTCCTGGCCGCGATGCGCGCCTACCCGGACCTGCCCGAGGACGCGAATGTCGAAGCGTGGCTGGTGCGCATCGCCCATCGCAAGGCGATCGATGTGGTGCGCGCGGCCACCCGCCACCCACTGCCCGTGGACCGGCTGCCCGACGCGCCGAGCCCCGTCGTCGACCCCGAGGACACCGAGCTGTGGACCGCGGTGGGCGGATTGCCCACCAAACAGCGCCAGGCGATCGCTTACCGCTATGTCGCGGGGTTGTCCTACGCCGAAATCGCCGAGGTCCTCGGCGGCAGTGTCGATGCCGCCCGGCGAGCCGCGGCCGACGCGGTGAAGACCTTGCGCAAGACCTACCCGGGCGCGAACCCGGAAGGAGCACCATCATGAGCGATACCCGTCGCGATGACGACATCGTCGCCGCACTGTCGGCGCCCGTGGACGCCGACGTGCTGTCGCGCCTGCATCGGCGGCTCGAACAGCGGGCCGACGCCGCCGGCCTCGTCGACGTCGCCTACACCACCATCGACTCCCCCGTCGGCGAGCTGCTGCTGGCCGCGACCCCGCGCGGCCTGGTGCGGGTGGCCTATGCCGGCGAGGACCACGACCGGGTCCTCGCGGTGCTGGCACAGAAACTGAGCCCGCGCATCCTGCGGGCCCCCCGCCGGCTCGACGACGCCGCGCGCGAACTCGGCGAATACTTCGACCGCCGCCGCCGGGTCTTCGATCTGCCCCTGGATCTGTCGTTGTCGCACGGCTTCCGGCAGCTGGTGCAGCGCCATCTGCCCGAGATCGAGTACGGCCACACCCGCAGCTACCGCGAGGTCGCCGAACTCGTCGGCAACCCGAAGGCCGTGCGCGCGGTCGGTACGGCGTGCGCGACCAACCCTCTGCCCGTGGTCGTGCCCTGCCATCGGGTGCTGCGGGCCGACGGCAGCCTCGGCGGCTACATCGGTGGCGCACAAGCCAAGACGACACTGCTCGAACTGGAGGCCGCGTGACCGCCGCGAGCCGACGCACCGATCCGTGGCGCGAGCGCGTGGACGCCGGCGATTGGACGGCGATCACGGCCGAGCTCGACGAGTTCGGCGGCGCGCTGCTGCCCGAGCTGCTCACCGCCGGCGAGACCGCGCGGATCCGAAACCTCTACCCCCACGATGAGCTGTTCCGCAGCACCGTCGACATGGGCCGGCATCGTTTCGGGCAGGGGCAGTACCGGTATCTGCGCGCGCCCTACCCGGAGCCCGTCGAACGCCTCAAACAGGCGCTGTACCCACACCTGCTGCCGATCGCGCGGGACTGGTGGGCCCGGCTCGGCAGGTCCGCGCCGTGGCCGGACACCCTCGACGAGTGGCTGGCGATGTGTCACGCGGCGGGACAGCACAAATCCACGGCGATCCTGTTGCGCTACCAGACGGGCGACTGGAATGCCTTGCACCGGGATCTGTACGGCGACTTGGTCTTTCCGTTGCAGGTCGTCATCAACCTGAACGGACCCGGCGTCGATCACACCGGCGGGGAGTTCCTGCTGCTCGAGCAGCGGCCCCGCGCCCAATCCCGGGGTACCGCAACGCTGTTGCCGCGTGGACACGGCTACGTGTTCACCACCCGCGATCGTCCCGTCCGCTCCGCGCGCGGCTGGTCGGCCGCCCCGGTCCGGCACGGAGTGTCGGTTGTCCGTTCCGGACATCGGACGACCTTGGCGCTGGTATTTCACGACGCGGCATGAGCACCCCGCTACCGTACGTGCTGCTCGACCGCGACGGCCGCCCCTTTCGGTCCGCGAGCGCGGGCCGCTGGGGTGGCCATCGGCGGTCGAAGATCTACGGCCGCTTGGACTGCCCGTCGGCGCGGCGGGCGATCGCGCGCGGCGGTTACGTCTGCCACCGGGTGTTCTTCGCCGACGAGACCACCGCCGTCGCCGCGGGCTACCGACCGTGTGCGGTGTGCTGTCCCGACCGCTACCGGGCGTGGCGCAACGCCCGGCGCTGACCGATCACCCGAGATCGAACAGGTTGGGCTGCCCTGCGCGGAAGCGGGCGGCATCGGCCAGGCGCAACGGTTCGAACGCCGGAATCGACTCCCGGGTGAACAACCGCGCGGGCGTGGCCGCCGAGCCTGCCGCGGCGAGCAGCGCGTTGGCGGCGCTGCGGCCCGCTTCGTTCGCGCCCTCCATGGTGGCCAGGTCGAAGTTGGTCTGCACGTAGTCGGCGGCCAGGAACAGGTTGGGGACGCGGGTCCGCGCGGTCGGCCGGTTGTCCCAGGAGCCGATCGTGTTCACCAGCAGCGGTTCGTCATTGGTGTTCTCGCTGCCGGTCCACACGATGCCGGGATCGATCATCCATGCGCGGACGATGCCGTCGGGCAATTGGATCCGGCCGTCGTCGTTGAGCGCGGCGGTCAACTGGGCCCAGGTCTCCTGGTAGATCTCCTCGTGGGTGCAGTATTTCGCGGGTTTGCCGAACAGGATGCCCGGGGTGTCCCAGTCGGCGATGTCGATGGTGAGGCCGTCGGCGACGGCGCCGTCACCGTAGACGGCGGGATAGTCGACGTCCCAGAACGCGCGCTGGGTGTAGGAGGTCAGCCGCCACGGCGCGTCGAGGTAGATGTTGTAGCCCTTGCCGAGGTCGAGTTGCTCGCTGACGAACATCTGCATGCCGTTCATCCAGTCCAGGTTCAGCGCGTCCATCCGGCCCAGCGCCGGATCCAGTTCCCGCAGTTCGGGTGTCCAGAGCGCGCGGGCCCGGTCGGTCGGCACGGCACACACGTACCAGTCGGCCTCGATCCGCGTCGACCCGCCGTGCGCACCGCGGATCCGGGCACCACCGATCCGGCCGTCCGCGACCACGAGTTCCTCGAGCGCTTCCCCCGGCCGGAACCGCACCCCCATGTCTTCGAGCAGCGCGATCCACGGATCCAGCCAGGCCTGGTTGGTCGGCCCGTTGAGCACCTCGTAGACCTTCGGCCCGCCGGTGAGCTCGCGCATCAGCGCGATGAAGAACCCCTCCATCATGTTGCCCATGGTGCGGGTGCTGGCCACGTACTCTTTGGCGGCGACCAGCGCCCGCGTCAGGCCGGTCGCGGCGAGCGCCTGGAATTGCGCGGACCTGGTGCCCGCGCCGATGAAATCCCACCAGCTGACGTACTCCCACTGCCCGAAGCGACGTTCCTCGCTCGACGTCAGGTAGGTGACCACCCGCCCCGCCATGTGGATGGCCTCGGGCAGCGGGACGAGATCGTTCTTCATGAACACCTCGGTCAGAATCCGTTGCAGTCCCCTCGGTGTGAGCGCTTCGGCCGGATCGAAGTAGAAGCCGAACATCAGCGGGAAGCCGTCGGGCAGGTTGCCCGAACGCGGGTAGCGCGGATCGGTGACCGAGAACGGAATCAGGTTGTCGTAGACGGTCTTGCGCGTTCCCGGTACCGGGATGCGGCGCATGGTGTCGTGGACGTGGTGATAGAACGAGGTGAACCCACGCGCGCCGTGTTCGCCCGGCAGGGCCGCCCGGCCCCCGGCTCCGGTGCCCGCCATCGGGATCGTGCGCGACTTTCCGCCGAGTTCCTTGCGGTCGTAGACCGTCACCGCGAAGCCGCGTTCGGCCAGTTCGTGCGCCGCGGTCAAGCCCCCGATCCCCGCGCCGAAGATCGCGACGGTGGTGCCCGCCGGACCGTTGCGCCTGCGTGGACTCGCCTGCGCGGTACCGGCCGCCAGCCCTGCGCTCGCAGCCGCCGCGGCGGCACCGCGCAGCACCGTACGACGGCTGACCAGGTGGTTCTGATGTCGAGCTGCCATTGATCGACCCCGTTCTCAATCTGACGATCGCGATCGTCACATGCTGACACAGAGTCGGCGCGCATGGGAGACAATGCCGACATGACGATCACGGTGACGCGGTGAGCACCCCGGCCCGGCCGGGCCGCACCTACGGTGGCATGGGCGCCCAGGAGCGGGCCGCCGCCCGACGCGAGAAGCTGCTCGCCGCCGGGCTCACGCTGTTCGGCACCCACGGCTACGCCGCGACCGGCGTGAAGGACCTGTGCCGCGAGGCCGGGCTCACCGACCGCTACTTCTACGAATCCTTCAGCGGCACCAGGGATTTGTTCGCCGCGGTCTTCGACCGTGTCATCGACGAGCTGTACCGCGCGGTGTCGGCGGCCGTCGCCGCGACCCCCGCGCGGGGCACCGACAAGCTGCGCGCCGGCATCGGCACCTATCTCACTGCCCTGGATCGCGATCCACGCACACTCCGGGTCGTCTTCGTCGAACCGGCGGGGGCGGGCGCCGAAGACCGTATGCGCGAGGCACTGTGGCGTTTCGCCCGGCTGGTCGCGGCGACCGGCACGAGTGCCCGGCCCGAGGAGCACCCGGCCGCCGAGGTGATGGACATCTTCGCGCTCTCGGTGGTCGGCACGCTGGAGCGGGTCATCGTCGAGAAGCACAGCGGACGGCTGGAGGTGCCGATCGCGGACCTGATCGACTACTGCGCCGCCTTCGCCGCGACGTCCCTGCGGGCGATCTACAGCGGCCGGATCGCCGTGCCCGGCACCGCGGGCGGTGAGGATCGGCCGCGCTGAGAGCTCGCCCCGGACTCAGCCCGCCAGTCCCTCCGGATCGACCAGCAGCCGCTTGAGTACCTTGCCGGTCTCCCCGCGCGGCAGCGAGTTGAGGAAGGTGACATCGCGCGGCACGGAGAAGCGGCTGAGCCGGTTGCGCACGTAGGTGCGCACCATGTCCGAATCGAGGCCGGAGCCCTCGTGTTTGACCAGGAACGCGGCCAACCGCTGCCCGAACTCACGATCCGGCACACCCACCACCGCGACATCGCTGACCTGCGGCAGGTACGACAGTGCCTCCTCGACCGGGCGCGGGAAGACGTTCTCGCCGCCGGAGATGATCATCTCGTCGTCGCGCCCGGCCACGAACAGCCTGCCTTCGGCGTCGAGATAGCCCAGGTCACCGGTGTCGAGCATGCCGTCGGACTCCTCCGGCGGGGTATCGCTGACATAGCCGTCGAACAGCATGTGGTTGCCGACGAAGATCCGCCCGATCATGCCGATCGGTACCGGCGCGCGATCGGGGTCGAGAACGGCGATGCGGGTGCCCAGCGGCGGCCGACCGGCCGTGGTGGGTGCGGCCCGCAGGTCCTCGGGGCCTGCCACGCTGGCCCAGGAGACCTCGGTCGAGCCGTAGAGGTTGTACAGGACGTCGCCGTAGTCGGTCAGGAAGCGGTCCACCGTGATCGCCGCCAGCGGCGCGCCACAGCTGATCACGTGCCGCAGGCTGCTCAGGTCGTAGCGGGCGCGGACCGCCTCGGGCAGGTCGACCATGCGCTGCACCATGGTCGGCACCGCGATCAGCGTCTGGACCCGGTGTTCGGCGATGCGGCGCAGACAATCCTCGGCGTCGAAGCCCTGGGTCAGCACCACGGTCGCGCGGACGGCGGTGCTCAGTTGCAGCGCGGACAGTCCCCACGTATGGAACAGCGGCGCGGGGATCATCATCGTGCTGCCCACGTGGATCGGAATCCGCGACAGCAGCGCGACGAGGGTGTCGAAGCCCTTCGCGTGCGGACGGCGCGCTCCCTTGGGGGTGCCGCTGGTGCCCGAGGTGAGCACGATCTGCCTGCCGGGCACCGTCGGCACCGGAAACTTGGTGCGGCGCAGAGCGATCAGGTCCTCGATGGAGGTCCGGCCCGGGTGCGCGGGTACGTCGTCGGTGACGAAGCGGGGCAGATCGCGGTGCAGGTACTGCACGAGATGGGCCAAGCCGGTGTCGACGAACAGTGCCGAGAGACGGTGCCGCTGCACGATCTCCTCGATGCGCCGTCCGGACAACCCGGCATTGAGCAGCGCCACGTCGACACCGAGCTTCCCGGCGGCGACCATGGTTTCGACCATGCCGCAATGGTTTCCGGCCAGCAGGCCGACCGCGTCGCCCGCGCGCAGGCCGACCTCGTACATCGCGCCCGCCAGCGCGGTCGTGCGCTTGTCGGTCTCGGCGAAGGTCACGGTGCTGACGTCGTCGAGCAGCGCGAGCTGGTCGGGGCTGTGCGCGGCGCCCGCGGCGTAGCCGCCCGCCAGATTGAATCCCCACCGGTACAGCGACCGCAGTTGCCGGGCCGAGGTCAGCGGCGGGGCGACCAGGCCAGAGTTCACCCACCACCGCGCGATTTCGGTGGTGCGCCGGATCGGGGCCCGGTCGCCGTTGGCCACCACCGAGGTCCGCGCCCCGCGCACCAGGTCGGCCGCCCGGCGCAGACCGTCTTTGACCCAACCGATGACGGTGGCATTGGTCGCGCCTTTCAGCGCCGGATGCAGGCGGGGTGCGGCGAACACGGTCACGCTCACCGAGGTGCGGTCCTCGGCGCCGGTGAGCCGCACCATGGCGAAGCTGCCGGTCTCCGGATTGTGCAGTTCGAAGCTCTCGTACCAGCGGCCGATCGTCAGGGCCAGGCCGACGGTCCGGACGCCGAGGGCCGCGTCGCCGATCCTGACCTGCCAGACGGTGCCGCCGTCGGGGTGCAGAATCCGCTCGCACCCACCGATTCCGGTCCACAGGCGCGGATAGCTCTGCGGCTCCAGCAGCACATCCCACAGCGGCCGACGCGGGACGGCGAAGTCCACGACCACATCGACGACGTCACTCGGCATTTCTTCGCGCTTTCGCCGGCCCGGCCACACTGCCGGGAAGTGCCTCGTCGCCGCGGCCCCCGTGCCACGGCGGTGCCCGGTCGGCAGGCACTGCACCAGAACCCATCGTGGCGCGCCCGCTCGTGGGCGAATGGAAGATCTACGGATTCTTGCGACCCTACGAAACCAGACCGGTCGCGTTGGTGACAGTGACCAAACTTTCGTGGGCCGCGCGAGCGATTCCGGTCACCGTGGTGCGCGGGCCTCGATGAGATAGCGGGCGAGCCTAGCCCACGCCCGACTTCGACCCGTGCCATCCAGCGGGACAACCGGGGTGGAAAGCGGCGGCGACCCGGCATGCTGCTGACAGTCTGGTCGACAGTCCCCGCCAGTGGAGGTGCCGAGATGGATGCGAACGATACCGAGCCGCCGCCGGGTGAGCTCGCCGCCGGACTCGCCGATCCGGCGTTGCTCGAGGTGGAGCTGTCGGAGGATCAGACGGAACAGCCGAGCCCGCACCGCGCGGATATCGCGACCATGCTGCTCGACCGGCTCGGCGATCAGCGTCTCGGCCTGCGCACCCGCGACGCCGACTGGACCTGGGACGCGGTCGTCCGCGAGTCGGCCGCCCGTGCCGAACTGGCCCGCGCCCTGCGCCGCGCGGGTCCGTTCCACCTCGGCGTGCTGCTCGACAACGTGCCCGATTTCGTCTTCTGGCTGGGCGCGGCGGCCCTGGCGGGCGCCACCGTCGCCGGGCTCAATCCGACCCGCGGCAATGCCCAGCTGGTCGAGGACATCCGGTACGTCGACTGTCAGCTGATCGTCACCGACGCGGCGGGGATGACCCGACTGCGGCAGCTCGATCACGGCCTCACCGAGGACCGGTTCCTGCTGGTCGACAGCCCGGACTACGCCGACCGCGTCACTGCCCACCGGGTCGAGCCCGCGGCGCTGGGCGGGCCGACGGATCTGCTGCTGCTGTTGTTCACCTCCGGCACCACCGGGACCTCGAAGGCGGTACGGTGCACCCAGCGCCGTCTCGCGGTGGTCGCCTACGCAGCGGCGGCGAAGTTCGGGCATGTCCGTGACGACGTGGACTACTGCTGCATGCCGCTGTTCCACGGCAATGCCATCATGGCGCTGTGGGCGCCCGCGCTGACGGTCGGCGCGACGGTCTGTCTGACCCCGAAATTCTCGGCGTCGCAGTTCCTTCCGGATGTGCGGTACTTCGGCGCGACCTTCTTCACCTATGTCGGCAAGGCGCTGGGCTACCTGCTCGCCACTCCCGAAACCGCGCTCGACGCGGACAATCCGCTGGTTCGCGGTTTCGGGACCGAGGCGTCGGTGGCCGACCAGCGCGAGTTCCGGCGCCGTTTCCGCGCGGAGCTGCACGAGGGCTACGGCTCCAGCGAGGGACCGAGCCTGGCCGCGCGGGATCCGGCCGCACCGCCGGCCGCGCTCGGCCGACCCGCGCGTCCCGGTGTCGCGGTGGTGGATCCGGACACGCTGCGCGAGTGCGCGCGGGCCGAGCTCGACGAGTACGGCCGGGTCCGCAATCCCGACGAGGCCATCGGGGAGATGATCGACAAGGCGGGCGCGCTCGTCTTCGAGGGTTACTACAAGAACGAGGCCGCCGACGCCGACCGGATCCGCAACGGCTGGTACTGGACCGGCGATCTCGGCTACATCGACACCGACGGATTCCTGTATTTCGCGGGCCGCAAAGGTGATTGGCTGCGCGTCGACGGCGAGAACACCTCGACACTGCTGATCGAACAGGTGCTGCGCCGTCATCGCGCCGTGATCGCCGCCGCCGTGTTCGGGGTGCCCGATCCGCGCTCCGGCGATCAGGTCATGGCCGCGGTCGAAGTCGCCGATCCGGACCGCTTCGATCTCGACGAGTTCACCGCGTTCCTCTGCGCTCTAGACGATCTCGGATCCAAGGGCATGCCGCGATTCATACGGGTCTCGGCGAATCTGCCGGTGACCGGATCGAACAAGGTCCTCAAGCGCGTGCTCCAGGAGCAGGGCTGGCGCACCGACGAGCCGGTCTACCGTTGGGCGGGCCGCGGGCAGCCGCGCTACCACCGCATGACCGAGGTCGACAGAGCGGAACTGGCGGCGGAGTTCGCCGCCCACGGCAGGCAACGCCTGCTGTGAACGGGCGCCGAAAACCGCTGGCGTGCTGTGCTTCAATGGGCTGGTGACGATGACAGCGCAGGAGTGGTGGCCGCGATAGCGGCCGTCATCGACTGTGCGTGCGGCCGCCCTCCGAGCGGCCGCATCCCGTCCTCGCGTCGGACCCGCGCTCCGCGCCGGTCGGCGGCCCCGACGAGAACGGGGTACCGGCCATGACTTCCGACGACACCAGCGATCAGCCGTTCGGCGGCTTCCTGATCAGCTCTCGCTCGCTGAGCGAATATCGGTCGATGTTCGCCCTCACCGACGCCGACCTGCGCCGCCGCCTCCTGGACTGTCCGGGCGGCGCGGCCGGGTTCACCGCCGAGGTCCGCGGGCTCGGCGGGGACGTGACGGCCTGCGACCTGGCCTACGAAGACGACGGCACGACCGCGGTCGCCGCCACCGCGGTCAGCGAGGCCGTGCGCGGCAACGACTACGTCCGCGCGCATCCGGAGCAGTTCCGGTGGACGTTCTTCGCCGACCCGGCCGAGCACCTGACAGTCCGGCAGCGCGCGGCGGAGTTGTTCGGCGCGCACAGCCGGGCCGAACCGGACCGTTACGTGGCGGGCCGGCTGCCCGATCTGCCCTTCGGCGACAACGCCTTCGACCTCGTGCTCAGCTCGCACCTGCTGTTCAGCTACGCCGCCGACCTGGACTACGAGTTCCACCTCGCCGCGATCGGCGAACTTCTCCGGGTGGGCGCCGAGGCACGGATCTTCCCGCTGCTCCCGATCGCGACCGAACAGCGCTACCGCGATCTCGACCGGCTCCGCGCGGATCTGCGCGAGCGCGGGGTCCGGACACGGATCGTCGATGTCGGATACGAATTCCAGGCGGGCGCCGATCAGATGCTGGCGTGCCGCCGCGCTGTTCGACGCTGAGTGCGGCTAGCCGTCGACGCGGACGACCGGCGGGCCCGCGGTCCAGCCGCCGTCGACGGCCAGCTCGGCGCCGGTCGTGTACGACGCGGCGTCGCTGAGCAGGTAGGTGACGGCACCGGCCAGTTCTTCGGGACGGCCCACCCGGCCCAGCGGCGCGTTCGGGAAACCGCCGTCCGCGAGGCCGATGCCGGTCGGCGCGGTCATCGGGGTGAGCACCATGCCGGGGTGGACCGAGTTCACCCGGATCCGGTCGCTCGCGAGTTCGATCGCGGCCACCTTGGTCAGCCCGCGCACGCCCCACTTGGCCGCGCCGTAGGCGCCCGTATGCGCCAGGCCGACGAGTCCGGCGGCCGAGGAGATGTTGACGATCGAGCCGCCACCGGCCGCCCGCAGTGCGGGCACCACCGCGTGGATGCCCATGTTGACCGAGACCAGGTTCACCTGGATCACCCGCTGGAAGGTCTCCAACGGCTCGTCGACCAGCGGAACGCCCGAGGCGGTCACTCCGGCGTTGTTGACCAGCCCGGTCAGCGCGCCGAACGCCTCCACCGCGGTATCGACCGCATGCTGCCACGAGGCCGGGTCGGTGACGTCGAGGTGCACGAAGCGGGCGCGCTCCCCCAGGTCCGCCGCGACGGCGGCACCGTCGGCGTCCAGCAGGTCACCGATCACGACGCTGCCGCCCGCGGCGACGATTCCGTGCGCGAAGGCCGCGCCCAGACCGCGCGCACCACCGGTGACCAGCACTACCTTGCCCGAAAGATCCATCACTGTTCCTCTTCTTCTCGAATGCCGAAGACCGCGCCGCCGCCGAAGGCCGCGCGATGCGAGACCGGTTGTCCACCGTCGATGTCGGTGATGCCGTAGTCGAGCGCCGCCTCGGCCGTGATCACCGTGGCGCCGCTGCGGTCGCCGATCGACGGATCGGTGGCCAGTGCCAGCACGACCCGCCCGACGAATTCGGGCGTCTCCGCGCCGGCGATCGGGAAACCCTCGATGTCCTCGACGCCGAGGGCCAGCACCTGCTCGGTGCGCACGATGCCGGGCCACAGCGACAGGGTGCTCACGCCGGTGCCGCGCAGTTCCACCGCCATATCGGCGGCCATCTTGTCCAGGCCCGCCTTCGACATCCCGTACAGCACCGAATGCAGGTAGCCGCGGGTGCCGAACGAGGAGATATTGGCGATGACGCCGCTACCGCGCGCGACCATGAGTCGTGCCGCTTCGACCGCGGCGACGTAGTGCGCGCGCAGGCCGACGCCGATCAGCGAATCCCAGTCGCCGACCGGTCGACGCCAGAACGGATCGCTGAAACCGGCGAAACCGTCGGGATTGGCCCAGACATTGTTGACCAGCAGATCGAGGCCGTCCTGTTCGCCGGCGATGCGGGCGAAGACGGCGGCGATCTGCGCATCGTCGCGGTGATCGCAGCGCACGGCGATGCCGGTGCCGCCACGGGCACTCACCTCGGCGGCGGCTACCTCCAGCGGACCGCCGTCACCGGCGCTGCCCCGGCCGGTCAGGTAGACAGTCCAGCCCGCGGCGCCGAGCGCCAGCGCGATGCCTTTGCCGACGCCGCGGCTGGCACCGGTCACCAGGGCGACTCCGGGCACGACTGTGCTCGCCACGCCGTCGGAGTGCGATGTTGCTGTCATGTCGCTCACCGTAGGACCGGGCCCGCGCACCTGCCTGCGGCCCTTCCCGCTCATCGGGAACGGCGTCCGGTCCGGTTGCCTGGGGTTTCCTGCGCGCGGCCGGTGGGTAAGAAGACTCCGATACCCGCTCGCGAGACGGCGGCGGGACGCGGGTTTTCGCGATGGACACAACTGGAGACACACAGTGTTAGGTTTGCTCGGCGGCCAGCGCCGCAAGAACACGATCGAGAGTTGCCCCGGCGCCGCCACCTCGGCCGGACTGCTGCGCACAGGCGATGTCGTCCTCACTCCGCGCCGCAGCTTCCGGGTGATCAGCACGAGCTTCGTCGGTGGCGCCCATCACGCCGGACGGGTGATCGCCGACACGATCGACTTGGTCAACGGTCGGCTCCGGGTGATCGAATTCCCCAGCACCGACACCGTAGTGACCGTCCGAGCCAGCTAGCGGTTCCCACTTTTCGGCGTCGCCCTGCCCGCACTCGGGCCCGATCCACAGCATGATGGTGGGATGGCCGAGAGGGTGAGCGTATGCGCGCGTTGCTGATACTGATCGTCGTCCTGGGGATCGGACTGGTCGTCGGCGACCGGGTCGCAGTCGTGTTGGCGCAGAACGAGATCGGCCGCGCGATCGCCGCCGAGTACGACCTCGCCCAGCCACCCGAAGTCGAGATCAGGGGTGTTCCGTTCTTGACCCAGGCCATCGACGGCACCTACCGCGACATCGACATCCGCGTCGGCGACTGGCGCGGCCAGGACCTGTCCGTCCACGATCTCGATGTCGCCCTCGCCGACGTCTCCGCCCCGCTGGCCGACGTGCTCGGCAACCGCACCTCGAACCTCGTCGCCGCCACGGCGACCGCGACGGCCGTGGTCCCCTACGACGTCGTCCAGGGCTTCGCTCCCGCGGGTGTGGAGTCGATCTCCCACAGCCCCGAGGGACTGCGTGTCACCGGCACCTTCCCGGTCGCGGGCTTGTCGGTGCCCGCGACGGTCTTCGTCACCGTCGCGCCCACCGACAGTGGCATCGAAGTCACCCCGGTCTCGGTCCGCTCCACCCTCGGCGGCCCCACCGTCCCCCTCTCCCTGTTGCGCAGCACCCTCACCTTCGTCGTCCCCCTCCAGCAACTCCCCCTCGGCGCCCGCCTCACCGCCATCCAGCCCGCCGCCGACGGCCTCCACGCCACCGCCGTTGCCCACGATGTCCACTTCGCC
This sequence comes from Nocardia sp. No.11, assembly GCF_038752175.1. Taxonomy (NCBI): domain Bacteria; kingdom Bacillati; phylum Actinomycetota; class Actinomycetes; order Mycobacteriales; family Nocardiaceae; genus Nocardia; species Nocardia sp. No.11. The sequence continues at coordinate 73,295 of NZ_JBCGFB010000002.1, forward strand.
GACCTCCCCTGATCAATTCGACGGCGAGACGTCCGCCACAGGGCATCCATTGTTTTCGTTACGGAACCGATAACCCCGGTGACGATCTCCCCGGTCAGCTCGATAGGTGGCCGAGCGAGCGCGGAGCAATTTCAGGGTATTTGAAACGTTATGGGTTCGCTTATTCGATGGGGTCGACTTATGGTCGATTACGGCGCGTCTGGACGAGCGAATGACAAACGCGTGCCGCAATCCCGTCAGGAGGGATCGTGAAATGACACCGTTGATATTCGATGTGGATACGATGACCGCCGCCCTGGAGCTCGCGGTGAAGGCGCCGTCTGTGCACAACACCCAGCCCTGGCGCTGGCAGGTCGGCGACGGGCGGATCGACCTGTTCAGCGATTCCGACCGGCAGTTGCCGGTGGAAGACCCCGACGGGCATGCCATGGTCGTCAGTTGTGGCGCGGCCCTCCATCATTTGCGCGTCGCGCTCGCCGTCACCGGGTGGTCGGCGAGTCCCGAATTCCTACCCGACCCGGATGATCCGACCCATCTGGCACGGGTGACCGTGTCGCCGCGGCCGCCCGCCGATTCCGATATTCAGCTCGCCGCCGCGATTCTGCTGCGGAAATCCGAACGTCGCCGATTCGCGCCGCTACCGATCCCGGCGGGCGCCTTGCGCGCGTTGTCCTCCTCGGTTGTCGAATTCGGGGCGGTCGCCCGGAATATCCCCGAACAGATGCTCCCCCTGCTGGCCGAGCCGATGCGAGCCGCGGCGGCACGGCACCGCACCGACGCGGCCTATCTCCGCGAACTCGCGTCCTGGAGCGGGCACACCGGTCACGACGACGGCGTGCCCTCGCACACGACGGTGCTGCCGCGGCGGACCGACGCCATCCCGCTGCGCGCCTTCCGCGACCCCGGCATCGACGACCCCGGCGAGGGCCCCGACCATGCCGGCTGGGTCGTGATCTGCACCGCGACCGACGACCGCCGGGCCCAGCTCCGAGCGGGCGAGGCGACCAGTGCCCTGCTGCTGGGCGCCACCAGCATGGGCCTGTCGACTTGCATCCAATCCGAGCCGCTGGGCATCCCCGAACTCCGTGACACCATCCGCCGCACCCTGTTGCACGACTGCGCGCACCCCCAGGTCGTGGTCCGGGTCGGCCGGATGCACCACACCGCGCCCCCGGTCTCCCCGAGCCCTCGCCGTCCGCTCGCGGAGGTGCTGGAACGCCCGTCCCGCCGCGTCGCCTGACGCGAGCGCTCAGTCCACGGCGGTTCCCTCGAGTTCGACCAGCTGGCCGGGAATCGCCAGGCGGGTCACGCCGAGCATCGTGGTGGCCGGTGCCACCGCGGCCGCGCCCAGCCGGGCCGCCAGCACGCCGTAGTGCTGCAACAGCACGTCGACATCGGTCGTGTAGACGTTGAGGCGGACCAGATTCGCCAGTGACATGCCCGCCTCGGCGAGCACGGCCGCCAGATTGTCGAGGCTCAGCGCCAGCTGCGCGGCCATATCGCCGTCGTGCCGCGGCGTGCCGTCGCCGCTCATCGCCGTCTGCCCGGAGCAGTACAGGGTCCGGGTGTGCCCGGCGACGAGTTCGCCCTGGTTGAATCCCATAGCCACCGACCAAGTCACCGGGTTGACCGCAGTTCGTTCCAGTACCACTTCAGCTCCATTCGATTCGTCGAAGTACCGGCGCCCTCGGTCCGATGACCGATGTCCGTGCCGCCGTGGTGGTAACCCTCGCAAGCAATCACGACATCCTGTGTCGTGTATTCGGTAGGGTTTTCGGGTGCGCGCAGACCGGTTGGTGTCGCTGGTGTTGTTGCTGCGCCAGCGCGGTCGCCTGACCGCGACCGAGCTCGCCGACGAGCTCGAGGTGTCCACCCGCACCGTGCTGCGCGATATCGAGGCGCTGTCGTCCGCGGGCGTCCCGGTCTACGCCGAACGCGGGAGACACGGCGGTTTCGCCCTGCTTCCCGGCTTCCGGACCGAGCTCATCGGGCTGAACCACGAGGAGGCGCTGGCCCTGCTCGTCGCCGGATCACGGCGCGGCACACAGGCTTTCGGTCTCGGCTCGGCGCTGGCCTCGGCCATGCTCAAAGTTGTCGACGCACTGCCGGACACCTACCGTGATACCGCCGCCGAGGTGGCCGAGCGCCTGCTCATCGATCCGGAGACCGATCTGCTGTCGCGTCGGCTGGTCGACGACGAGGTCCCCGGCGACATCTCGGCCGAGGTCCGCCGCGCGGTGTTCGCCGGCCACAAGCTGCGCATCCACTACGCGGCGGTCGACCGGGCGCCTTCCTGGCGGACGGTGGACCCGATCGGCATCGTGATCGTGCGTGACCAGGCCTATCTCCTGGCCACCAGGTCCGGCGCGGACCGCACCTACCGGCTCTCGCGGGTGCTCGCCGCCCAGGAGCTGCCCGAACCGGCACAGCGACCGGACCGGGTCGATCTGGACCGGGCCTGGCAGGAACGCAGCACCCGGTTCCGCACCGGCGGTGACCAGATCGCCGCGCTGGTCCGGGTACACCCGGCGCGCAGAGAGGAACTGGTGCGCACCGCGCTGGCCGTCCGTTCCGAAGAGCCCGACGGCGACGGGCTGCGGCTGGAGGTGACCTTCCAGGACTCGCGGCACGCCGAATGGGCGCTGTGGCAGCTCGGCACCGACGCGGAGGCGCTGGCCCCGTTGTCGTTACGTGCTTCGCTACGTGCGCGCGCCACCGCCATCGCCGCCCGATACGGCGCGACAACGGCTCGGCAACCGGCCGGCGGGCCGGAGTGACCGCGCGAATCGGCCGACAGGCGAGGCGAGCCCAGCGGCACCGGAGCGCGTGGTTCATCCGTTTCGGGTGAAGCGTGCTGGTGCGCGCCTGCCTAACGTCGGCGACGAGGGGCCGATGCTGTCGACGAAAGAGGTCGGGCATGACTGCACCGCAGTACATTCGTGGCGGCTATCCCAGCCCGGACGCTGTCCGCCGCGCCTACGACGAACTGGACTACCACCGGGCGCTGGCGATGTATCGGTTCTTCTTCCCCACCGTCTCGCTGGAGGCCACGTGGCGCGAGTATCTCGCGGCGGGGGCGGTGCCGAACCGGGTGATGGCGCTGCTGGTCGGCACCCCGGATCAGTTCGCCTTCACCGCCGATTCCGATACGCCGTACGCCGGACTCACCATCGACCTGTCGGACGGACCGATGGTCGTCGACGTGCCGCCGGGCACGCTCATGGGCACCGCGAACGACCTCAACCAGCGGTGGGTACTCGATCTGGGGCTGCCCGGACCGGCGGGCGCCGAGGGCGGCAGACATCTGCTGCTGCCGCTCGGCTACGACGGGCCGATACCGGACGGCTGTTTCACCGGCACCGCGACGACCAACCGGGTGCTCGTGCTGGTGCGCGCACTGCCGCACGGCACCGAGGTCGACCCCGCGATCGAGCTCGTGAAGCAGGTGCGGGTATATCCGCTGGACGCCGACGCCGAGTCGAATCCCCTGGAGTGGGTGGATCTTTCGGAGCAGAAGGGGCTGGACTTCTCGCCGGTGCGGTGGGAGGAGACCCTCGACTACTGGCGAGTCCTGCACGAGATCCTGAACTCCGAGCCGCCCAATCCCGACTTTCACTACCAGTACGGCGAACTCGCGGCGCTCGGCATTCTGCGCGGCGCCCCGTTCGCCCCCGACCGGCGGATGACGGCCATCCTCACCGACGCGGCCCGCCGGGGTCATCTGCACCTGTGCGTGCAATCGTTCGCCGATCGTCGACCGGACAAGCAGGTGTGGCCCGACAGCCGGTGGGAATGGGCTGTCCTGCGCCCGGCGAACGGCACGTTCGACGCCGCGGGCTACACCGACCTGTACGCGCGCGGGAAGTGGTTCTACCAGGCCCAGATCGTGTCACCGGCGATGCTCGCGCGCAGTCCCGGCGCCGGCTCGCTGTACTGGCTCGGCCTGCGCGACTCCGCGGGGGCCTACCTCGAGGGCGCGGGCTACTACAGTCTCACCGTCGCGCAACCGGTTCCGGCGACACTGTCCTGGTCGATCACCGCCTACGACGCGCGCACGCGCAGCCAACTGCGGAGCCCGCAGAACCGGCCCGTGCTGCGCTCCCTGTACGAACTCGCCGATGTAGACACGACCGCGCCCCTGACCCTGTACTTCGGGCCGACCCCGCCACCGAACACGCCCACCGATCGCTGGATCCAAACCGTGCCGGGCACAGGCTGGTTCACCTACTTCCGCATCTACGGCCCCGACGGGCCGGCCTTCGACGGCAGCTGGCAACTGCCGGACTTCCGGCGTCACGGCTGAGCGTTCCTCAGCGGGCCCGCAACGTCACCACGGTGATGTCGGGCGGCGCGCCGACGCGGACCGGCGGGCCCCACGCGCCGATACCGCGCGTGGTGTACAGCTGCAGGTCGCCGATGCGGCTCGCACCGGCGACGGTGCCGTTGATCCAGCCGACCGGATACCTCAGCGGCCACATCTGACCACCGTGGGTGTGTCCCGACAGTTGCAGGTCGACCCCGCGCTCACTCGCCCCGGCGCCCTGCAGGGGCTGGTGGGCGATGAGCATCTGTTGCGCAGGGTGGTGAGACCGAGGGCGTCGTAGTAGTCGAGCCAGTTGTCCGGACGGTCCACGTACCCTTCGTGATTACCCGCGACGACGAACTTCCCGCTCTTCGCGCGCAGCCCCGCGAGCGGATCGATATCGGGGCCCGTCGGCCGCGCGCGGCAGCTCGGCGAAGGACAGGTCGGTCTCGAGCACCCGCAGGTCGTTCGCCTCGGTGACGCCGTAGGCGACCGTCCCGAGGGAAGCCACGACCAGCACGCCCGAGGCCACCTGGATCAGCCCGCGACGGTGCCGGAACTTCAGCAACCGGGCCACCGCGAACACCACGCCGAGCACGGCCAGCCCGATCAGCAGGTAGAAGATCACCGCGAGCCAGACCTCGCCCCACCACACGATCGGCCGGATCGGCTGCGGCGAATACGCGTTCCCCGCGCCGACCGCGACGACCGGGGGAATCCACAGGAGCACCAGCCCGACGGCGAGCGCACGGCGGGCGGTGCGGCCGAGGCCGGTGGCGACGCCGAGCCGCCGGTAGAGCAGCCAGTGCACGAGACCGAGGATCGCACCGAGTGTCCCCGCCGAGGTGCGCAGCGTTGCCCGGCACGCACCGGGGACGGGCCCAGCGGCCCGTGACCCACCTCACCCCGCGGACCAACCCCTGGGGAGCAGGCACAATGGAGGGCGATGAAACCCTGGCAGCTCGACCTCAACGCCGACGACGGCCCGCCCGGGAACGGGGAGCGCGCCACCGTCGAAGACATCCGAGTCCTGCGCGAGCAGTTCGTCGACTTCATGCTCGGCTACAAGTTCGCGATCGACGAGATCACCACCAAGATCAACATCTTGCGCGAGGACTTCAACAACACCCACGAGTACAACCCGATCGAGCACGTCGGCTCGCGACTCAAGTCGCCCGAGAGCGTGCTGGAGAAGGTGCAGCGCAAGAACTACGCGATGAACCTGGCCGCGATCCGGGAGAACGTGCTCGATATCGCCGGTGTGCGGGTGGTGTGCAGTTTCATCTCCGATATCGGCACGATCCGGGACATGCTGGCCGGTCAGGAGGACATCACCGTCCTCGAGGAGCGCGACTACATCACCCATCGCAAGCCGAACGGCTACCAGAGCCTGCATCTGATCGTCTCGATCCCGGTGTTCCGCTCCGACCGCACCCAGCGGGTGCCGGTGGAGATCCAGATCCGGACCATCGCGATGGATTTCTGGGCCAGCCTCGAGCACAAGATCTACTACAAGTACCGGGGTGAGGTGCCGCCGAACCTGCGCAGCGACCTCGCCCAGGCCGCCGAGGTGGCGACCCAGCTCGACGAGAAGATGGAGGCGCTGCACCGGCAGATCGACCGCACGGCCCAGCCGCGGACGCACCCGGCCGAGACGCTCGACCTCAGCGTGCTCTACAACGCCTTCACCGCGGGCGCCCCGCACCGCTGAGCGCGCCGGGCTACCCCATCATGGCCAGCAACCCCAGGTCCGGCGCGAGGGCGCCGTCCTGGCCGAGCGCGGTGAAGTCGGCCTCGACGTCGGCGCGCGCGAGTGCGCCCGCGCGCACCGCCCGATAGCGCAGATACGACCAGAGGAAGACGTCGAGGTTGTCGAAGCGGGTGCCGCCCTCGAGCACTTCCTCCTCGTGGAACCACACCGCGATCTGGCCGGTGGCGAGCACGACGTAGAGGTTGCCGCCGCCGTCCGCGCCGATCGAGAACACGTCGTCGTCGGTCAGCTCGGTGGTGTAGTCCGCGTCGAGGATGCCGCAGTCGTTGCCGGCGAAGTCGAAGGCGTAGGACCAGTCGAAGATGTCGAGGAACTGCGGCAGCCGACCGGAGCGGACCCGGCGGTCGAAGGCCGCGAGCGCGGCCGCGTCGGCGGGGGCGAGCCGGTCGAGAAGCGGTGCGACCGAACGGGTTTCGGCCGGGATGACGACGGGTTCGGCAGCCGGGAACCACCGGGCGAGATCGCCGTCGAGGTCGCGTTCGGTGTAGCCGAGGAGATCGGCGGGAGTGAGCGTCACGCCGGCCAGTGTAGGAACGCCGACCGACATCGGCGCGCTGTCGCCGTCAGGCCGGTTGCAGGACGCGCATGATCGGGTCGTAGGCCCAGTTCAGCAGCCGTTCGGCGTCTTCCTTGGCGGCGGCGCTGCTGTGCGCCGAGCTGTGCAGCACCACGCCGATCACCGGGATGCCCGCCCGGACCGTCTCGAACAGCAGGCAGTGCCCAGCTGCGTTGGTGCTGCCGGTCTTGATGCCGATGGTGCCGGGGTACTCCCGCAGCAGCCGGTTCGTCGTCTCCCAGCGGTGTTCACGGTTCCCCGGTCCGGCGGGCACGAAATAGTCACGGGCGGCGACGATCTCGCGGAAAACCGGCAGGCTCATCGCGCGCACGCCCATCGCGACCAGGTCCACCGGTGTCGAATGGGTGGAGTCGTCGGTGGGGTTCGGCAGGCCGCTGGGATCGGTGAATTGTGTTCCCGCCAGGCCCAACAGGCGCGCGGTGTCGTTCATCTTGGCGATGAACGCGTCCTGGCCGGGGCCGAACGACTCGGCGACGGCGTAGGCGGCGTCGCAGCCGGACGGCAGCATCAGCCCGTACAGCAGCTGCCGGGCGGTGAGCACCTCGCCGGGCGCCAGGCCCGCGGTGCTCCCGTTGTGCTCGGCGCAGTACCCGACCACCTCGTTCGGCACCGTCACCGGTCGCTCGAGATCGTTGCCCGCGATCACGACGATGGCCGTCATCACCTTCGTGATGCTGGCGATCGGGACCGGGGTGTGCGCGTTGCGCGACCACACCACCGTGCCGGTGAGGCCGTCGGCCAGCGCCGCCCCGGTGGCCTGGACGCCCTCCGGACCGACCGTCCAGGGCAGCTGATCGAGGGCGGCGCTGCCGGACGGCGCGGCACCCGCGACCCCGTGACCAGCGGCGACGACCAGAACTCCGGCGACAACAGCGTGCAACATCCCGGCAAATGTCCGCATGGCGACATTCTGTCCCACAAGCACGCCGAGTCGTGGGATTTGACCACCGCTTTTCCGCATCGGCCGGTTCCCTCGGTCGCGACACCGGCATAACGGTTGACTGTCCGCGCGCCGGGCTGCACTGTTGATAGCACTGAGCGTCGCGCGTGTCGGTGGTTCCACAGGATCGGCCCTGTTCGCAGGGGGTATCAGCGAGCTACTCGGAAACGGGAAGGACGCGATGACGATGAACGGTCGCCGGAATCGCCGCAATCGAGAGATTCGCGAAGTTCGAGAGATCCACGCTCGGCCGTCGCACCAGATCGCCAAGTTCGTCCTGTCGACGCTGATGCTGGTCTGGTTCGGGCTCGGGCTGCTGGCGGCGGCACAGCGCCAGTACTTCGCGAACCCGCCCACCGACTGTGGTGGCCTGGGCACGATCGGCGTCACCGTGCTCGCGGGCCCGCTCAACTATCTGGGCGCCAATCCCCGGATCGCCTCGTGCCAGCTGCCGGAGCCGAGCCGATGAGCATCACCGGCTAGGGTCGATCGGGTCGACCCGAGGAGGATCCGAGCATGAGCGCGTCGCCGAGCAAGCGCACCCCCAGCCGCTGGGATGAGCTCACCGCCGCCGACCCGGCGCATTCGACCTGGTATGTGGAGCGCTTCCGCTCCCTCGCCGCCGCGGGCGAGGATATCGTCGGTGAGGCGCGCCTGATCGACGCGATGCTCGGGCGCGGCCGGCGGGTGCTCGACGCCGGCTGTGGGGCGGGCCGCATCGGTGGCTACCTGCACGAGGCCGGGCACACCGTGGTCGGCGTCGACGGTGATCCGGTTCTCGTCGAGGCGGCCAGAGCGGATCATCCGGGCCCGACCTGGCTGGTCGGTGACCTCGCCGAACTGGATCTGCCGACCCGCGACTTCGACGTGATCGTGTGCGCGGGCAATGTGATGACCTTCCTCGCCCCCTCGACGCGGTCGGCGGTGCTGACCGCCTTCGCCCGGCATCGCGGGCCGGGCGGCCGGGTGGTCATCGGTTTCGGCGCGGACCGCGGCTACGAGTTCTCCGAATTCCTGGCCGATGCCGAATCCGCCGGGCTCACCGTCGATCTGCTGCTGTCGACCTGGGATCTGCGCCCGTTCACCGACGGCGCGGACTTCCTGGTGGCCGTGTTCTCCTGACGCGCGACCGGCCGTCGGTGGGACGCGCCGACGGCCGAGACCGGCTAGCCTCGTGGCATGCCCGACCCCGAGGTCTCGCCGCCCCCGCGCAACGGCGTGGGGCTGTCGGCGCTGGTGCTCGGCATCGTCGCCTTCGTGCTCTCGTTCATCCCGTTCGCCGGCGAATTCCTGGCGGCTCCGACCGCCGTGGCCGCGGTGACGGCGGCGTTCTTCGGGTGGGACCGCATCGAGCGCGGCGAGGCGACCAATCGAGCCGACACGCTGGTCGGCGGCATTCTCGGCGCCCTCGCCCTGGGACTGAGCCTGCTGATCTACCTGGCGACCCGCTCCGGCTGAGGCACTACTCGCCGCGCACCACCGCGCGGGCCGCGGCGCGCGCGGCGACCAGGATCGGGTCCCAGACCGGCGAGAACGGTGGCGCGTAGCCGAGATCGAGCGAGATCACCTGCTCCACCGTCATCCGCGCGGTGAGCGCGACGGCCGCGGTATCGATGCGTTTCGCGGCGCCGTCGCGACCGACGATCTGGACGCCGAGCAGCCGGCCGGTGCGGCGTTCGGCGAGCATCTTCACCGTCATGGGCGCGGCGCCGGGGAAATAGCCTGCGCGGCCGGTGGATTCGATGGTGACGGGGTGGAATTGCAGACCCGCGCGCACGGCGTCCTTCTCCCGCAGGCCGGTGCGCGCCACCTCCAGATCGCACACCCGGCTGATCGCGGTGCCGACGACGCCGGGGAACGTGGCGTAGCCGCCGCCCACGCCCGAGCCGATGACCTGGCCGTGTTTGTTGGCGTGCGTGCCCAGCGGCACGTAGCGCAGAGCGCCCGAGACCAGGTCGAACACCTCGACACAGTCTCCACCGGCCCAGATCTCGTCGTGCCCGCGCACACGCTGGGCGAGGTCGGTGAGCAGGCCGCCGGACTCGCCCAGCGGCAGCCCGGCGCGCCGGGCCAGGTCGGTGGCCGGGCGCACGCCGATCCCGAGGACCACCACGTCGGCCGGATACTCGGTGTCGGCGGTCGTCACCGCGCGGACCCGGCCGTCCGCGCCGGTCGGCAGACCCGTCACCTCGGCGTCCGGCACGACCCGAATTCCCATCCCCTCCATGGCTTTCCGGACCAGTGCGCCCATGTCGGGGTCGAGCGAGGACATCGGTTCGGCGCCCCGGGTCACCATGGTGACCCGGAATCCGCGGGTGACCAGCGCCTCGGCCATCTCCACACCGATGTACCCGGCGCCGACGACCACCGCTTCGCGCCCCGGGGCCGCCGCCAGCCCGTCGATCAGGGCCTGCCCGTCGTCGAGGGTCTGCACGCCGTACACGCCGTCGGCATCGATGCCGGGCAGCGACGGCCGCACCGGTGTCGCGCCGGTCGCCAGGACGAGCTTGTCGTAGTCGGTCCAGGACTGTGCGCCGGTGCCGAGATCACGCGCGCGCACCCGGCGACCGGCCGGATCGATGTCGAGCACTTCGGTCCGCAGCCGCAGGTCGATCCCGCGATCACGGTGCTCGGCGGGTGTGCGGGCGATCAGATCGTCGGCGGCGTCGACGTCCCCGCTCACCCAATAGGGGATGCCGCACGCCGAATACGAGCAATGGTGTCCCTTCTCGAACACCACGATCTCGAGGTCGTCAGCATCACGCAGCCTGCGGGCCTGCGACGCGGCGGCCATCCCCGTCGCGTCGCCGCCGATGACCACCACACGTTCGCCCATGCCGTCCACCGTACGGGCGCGACGTGTGATGGTCGGGGATCACACCATCTCGGGCACGCGCAGATGCGCGAATCCCAGCCGGAACTCGGCTACGTCGACGATCTGTGCACCCGTGACCCGGGTCGCCATCGCCCTGATCCGGTCCGCGTGCTCACGGCTGCTGTCCAGTTCCTCGCGACTCGCCCACACCGTCGAGCCGACGCCGCGGCCGGTGGCCCGGTCGACGAACAGGCTGGCGCTACGGAAACCGTCGAGCTTCTCGAACTCCGGCAGCAGTTGCGCCTTGAACGTCTCGATCGCGCCGTCGACAGCGGACGGGTCGACCTGCACCCACGTGCACCGCGTGCACGCGTTCGGGCCGGCCAGGTGGTCGCGGTGCATGACCGCCACTTCCCATTCCTCGACCTTCTCCACCGGTCCGTTCAGCGCCTGGGCCAAGCCGTCCCGCAGCATCTGGACGTGTGGCCTGCTGGCCTGCATCAACTCCTCGGATTCCCACGCGGTCGTCGCGATACAGCGTCCTGTCGCCCTGTCCACCATCAGCGACAGACCGACCCAGCCCTGGACTTCGGGCAGATTCCGCATGATGTCGTTGCGGAGGTATGCGATCCCGCCGTCGATCGACGACGGCTGGGCCGCGATTGTGCTGGAGCGTGCGTACACGAGCCACCTCCTACCTGGGTAAAGGCGGCGCCCCGGTGGGCACCACCGGACATACCCACTGTCCTCCACGCCCACCGCCGGCACAATGCCCATTTTCCGTCGTATTCGGGTAGGCGCAGGTATTGACACCGGCGAAATCCGGAGAACACTGGACATATACCGGAAAACCGGAAAAGAGCCGCACGGCCGAGCGGAGACGTCCGTCGACAGTGGCGACGATTTTCCAGGCTCCGGCCAGGCCCCCGGCAAGCAGATCGGACGACCAGGGCAGTCAGCGACGACTGAGGTTCATGGTGTCGGATCAACGCTACCGGGGACTGTTCTGTCCGGGGGTCCCGCGCACTGCCGAGGACGGTTTCGGTGCGCCCGCGCGCCACCGTAAACAAACCGTAAGGCGGTCCCGGCACGGTAGTTTTCGACAGCGAGACACCGCTGACGACAACCACCGAAGGGACATCATCATGGGCACCATCGCAGTACACGAATTCATCGCTCTCGACGGCATGTACGACGATCCGTCGTTCACCGTCGCCTACGGATTCGATCCGAAGATGGGCGAAACCCTCGGCGCGATCACCGGCGACGCCACCGCGATCCTGCTCGGCCGCAAGACCTTCGAGATGTTCGCCCCCGCCTGGTCGACGCGCACGGTCGAGGACGACCCGGGCGCCCCGTTCTTCAACGAGACCACCAAGTACATCGTCGGGTCGCAGGAGCCGAAGGAGCAGTGGGCCAACAGCGTCCGCCTCGGCGCCTACGACGTCGACGCGATCCGCAAGCTCAAGGACGAGACCGAGGGCACCATCTACATCAGCGGCAGCGGCACCCTGGTCCGCGCGCTGCTGCGCGACGGCCTCGTCGACCACCTGCACCTGTTCGTGTACCCCATCGCGCTGGGCACCGGCGAGCGGTTCTGGGTCGACGGCGAGCAGACTCCCCTCGCGCTGCTGTCGACCGACGTCTACGACAACGGCGTCATCCACCTCGACTACGGCCCGGCCGCGAACTGAACACCCTCGTCCCACGCGGTGGTTCCGGGGGATCTGGCCCCCGGTCCCTGCCGATCGGTAGCCGTCGAGGCCATTTTGTTCGTAAAGTTCATGGATATGACCTCGCCTCTGCCGGACACCCGCGCTCTCGCCGGTGATCTCTCCCTGTCCACCGTGCGGCTCGCCCGGCGCCTGCGCGGCAGGCGCGCCGATCCGCACATCTCCCTGACGCAGCTCTCGGCGTTGTCCACGCTGGCCAGAGAAGGCGCGATGACACCGGGAACGCTGGCGGGCCGGGAATGCGTGCAGCCTCCGTCGATGACCCGTGTCATCGCGTCCCTCACGGATATGAACCTGGTCGAACGATCCCCGCACCCGACCGACGGGCGCCAGATCATCATCGCCGCTTCACAATCCGGCCTCGCCCTGCTCTCCGACGAGGCTCAGGCCCGCGAGGAATGGCTGACCGAGCAGCTGTCCAAGCTCTCCGACGAGGACATCTCCGTCCTCGCCCATGCGGTGGCCATCATGACCCACATCGTCAGCGAGCAGACACCGCTGGCAGGCTGACGACGTGGTTCGGTCAGCGCTGGCGCCAGCTCAGCGGACCCGGCAGGTCGACGCTGTTCTTCCGGGTGCGCGAGTTCCAGGTCCAGGGGCCGATCTTGATGCTCCACGAGGACAGACCGGATTCGGTGAAGTTGAATTTCAGCGGGCCGAACGACTTGCGCTGACGGAATCTGATGGGCATGCGAAGCCTTCCTGAGATCGCCTCCAGGATAACCGATCACGGTGGGTCGCACGGGACCCCGCGGTCCTGTCACCCGCCCTCGCTAGGCTGGCACCCGCTCGCGCACGCAGGTGCGCACCGATCCGTGAGGAGAACCCGCGCCATGTGGCCGACCGAGTGGCCCGCACCGGCCCGCAAGATCGCGACCGCGATCGAGGCGGCCCTGCTGGCGGCGCAGGCCGCCGACGAGCCGGGATTCGCTTCCGCCACCGGCGATCTCGCCGAGTTGCCGGCCGATCAGGTCGACGTGGTGCTGGCGGCGATCGTGCGGGAACTGCTCGAGATCGCACATCCGGACGGTCTCACCGGTGACGACGTGCGCGACGTCCTCGAGGCGGTGGTGCGACGGTCGGTGACGTGGCTGCCTCGACTGGACGCGGCCGCGGTCGTCAGCGCGCTGACCGGTGCGCTGGGCATCGACGAGGGCGAGGACCGCCCGCCGACCGATCCCCGGCCCGCGGCGATTCTGCTGATCGATTATCTGGCCACGACCGCGCGGGTGCCCGCCCAGCAGTCGGTGCTGCGCGCCATCAACGAAGTCGCCAGGGCCGAAACCGTCGAAATGCCCTGAGCGGCATCGTCGATGGGTCCGGCCCGGCCCGGGAGAGCAGCAGGTCGGTCTGGCCGTCGAGCGCTCCGGTCGACGGCGTGAGCGGCGGCGGCCGTCGCAGCAACACCGGCGCGTCCTGCGGCGCGTAGGAGTTGGGTATCCGGTAGACCCGGAATCCGTTGCCGGTGAACGGTTCCAGCAGGTGTTCGACGGTGTGGCCGGTACCGGCGAGCCAGCGCGGCGTCAGCTCGACGAGGATCTCGCAGTCGGCCCGCAGTCGCGGGATCAGCGCGGCCAGGTCGGTCAGCACGATACCTTCGGCGCCCTCGACGTCGATCTTGATGATTCGCGCCCGGGCCAGCTCACGCGGACTCACGATGTCGGCCAACGGCGCACCGGGGACGACGATCTCGGCGATGTGACTGCCGGGCCGGATCGTGGTCGTCGCGCCCGCGTTGCCCCGATCGGGCACGTACAGCCGCACGGGTGCGGACTCGGCGGCGATCGCCACGGCGGCGACGCGGACGTTGTCGCAGCGGTTGAGCGCCAGATTCGCGCGCAGCTGCTCCTGTGCCGCGGGCGCGGGCTCCACGGCGACGACCGATCCGCTCGGCCCGACGAGGTGGGCGGCCGGCACCGTGTGCCAGCCGCCGGCCGCGCCGAGGTCGATCATCGTGTCGCCGGGCCGCAGCCGGGACGCGATGACTGCCGTGACCACCGGTTCCCAGCAGCCGTGCAGGTAGATCGCGCGGGCGACGAAGTCCAGCGTCGTCGGGATGTGGAAACGCCGACCATGGCGGGTCCGTACGGTTCTGGCCACGCGCGGGTGCTGACGTAGGCCGACGTCGAGCCATTCACGCAGCAGTCGACGTTTGACCGCCACGCCCGGCCCGTAGCGCACCCACCAGCGGGCGGCGACCTGCAGGGGCGTCCACGGCGGCGGCACCAGCACGGTGTCGCGCCATGCCGCCGAATCCGACTCGACCATGCCTCACCCTAGAACCGCTTCGGGACGGTCGGGGAGGGCGACGGCGAACGAGGCCGGGCCCGGACGGCGGTCGACGGTGATGCGGCCGCCGTGCGCCTCGACCACCGCGGCCGCGACGGCCAGGCCGAAGCCGGTGCTGCCCGCCCGTCGCGACCGGGCCCTGCTGCCGTCTCGAAGACGCAGTCGCGGTGCGGCAGCGGGACTGCGGCGTTTGCGGAGTCCTACACTTGCCGGTACCCCCGTTACCGGATAACGTGGTGATGTCAGTGCACAACTGTTCACTCAATAGTCCGGCGGGGTGGCGACGATGAGGTTGCTGGTGTCAACGGTAGTAGGCGGGTGGGTCGAGATGGCGACGCAGGATCTGGCGGCGTTGCGTGAGTTCGCGCGCGAGGTGGGTGCCGCGGTGGCCGTCCATCAGCGCAAAGCCCGGCGCGCGGCCACCGATTCGGGTCGCGATCTCGTCCGGGAGGGACGCTCACTGGCTTTCGATATCGCCGACTTGGCCGATGCCGCCAAGCGTGCGCGAACGGATCGGCTGCGCGGGGATCGTCGCGGCGGGTCGGCCGAGCCGGGACAGAAGTGGTGACACTGCTGGCCCTCATCGGCGGGCTCTGCGCTCTGGCCGTGGGCTCGCTGGTGTCGGGATACGCCGTGGTCGTGCTCAGCTATTGGCTGGAGCTGCAACGCGATCCGCCGCAGACGCAGACCCAGCCGGACGAACGAATCGTCTGAACGGGATCAGGATTCGGTCGCCAGGCGGACGCCGAACCCGACCAGCACCACCCCCGTGAGCGCATCGACGCGGCGGCGGACGCGCGCGGTCCGCATCCAGGTCGAGATCGAGCCGGCGGCGACCACGAGCGCGGCGCAGTACAGTGCGGTCAGCGCGATGTACACCGCGCCAAGGCCCAAGGTCGTCCACACCGGCGAGTAGCCGTCGGGGACGAATCCGGGCAGGAAGCTGACGAACAGCACGCCGATCTTCGGATTCAGGATGTCGGTCAGCAAGCCGGCGCCGAAATTGCCCACCCGGTCCAGCGGCGCCGTCGACCCCGACGGATCGAGGATTTCCGCGTCGATCGGTCTGCGCAGCGCCTTCAGCGACTGCACGCCGATCCACACCAGATAGCAGGCGCCGACGATCTTCAGCGCCTCGTAGCCGACCTCACTGGCGCGCAACAGCGCGGACAGCCCGAGCACCGCCGCGACGACCCACACCGTCAGCCCGCACAGCACGCCCGCGGCCGTGCGGATCCCGGCCCGGCGCCCGCCCCGGACGAGACTGCGCACGACGACCAGCGTGTCCGGCCCCGGCAGCAGGACGAGTACGACCGCGGCGAGGGTGAACGACAGGACAGCACCAACCATCGCCCCATCGTAGAAGCGGGCGCGACGCTGCCTTCACCAGGTGATGTCGGCGGTGGTGGTCAGCGGCACACGCGGTCCGGCCGACTCGGTGAGCGCCAGGGTGTCAGCGGCTCGCACGGCGTCCGGGAAGCGGAGCCGGGTGCGCTGCTCGAGCTCGGTCACCGACACCTGGAAGACGCGGAATTCGTCGAGTTCGAGGGCTTCGAGGTGGTCGAGACGCTGGGTCAGCAGGAAGGCCCGGCACGTCAGCCGACCGTCCTCGACGAAGCAGATCACCTTCCAGTACTCGCGCGGCAGCGCCACGCCACGGTGGACGCGATCGTCGGCGGCGAACACCGGTCCGCCGAACACGCTCACCTTCAGGTCGTCGATGTCGACGTCGGCGAACACGGCGTCCTCGAGCCTGCCCCATACACCGTTGCGGCTGCTCTGATTGAAGTCGTCCATCTGCGGCGTGATGTTGGTGTAGAAGAACGAGTCGACATTGGCCTGCTCGGCTTCGGACATGCTTCCCCACAGCAGATCCGCGCGTCGCGCCAGATGCCCGCGATCGAGCCGATTGCGTTGGTAGAGCTCGTTTCCCACTTGCGCCTGAGCGGGCAGCCGGGCGTCCTTGACGAACTCGATGCCGGTCCGGTCGATCCGCTTCATCGACGCGCCGTCGATATTCCACCCCACCCAGCGGGCGAAGCGCCGCGAAGCGCTCAATACCAGCGAGAAGTGGGTGTACGGGACGACCGCGGAGCCGTCGAGGCGCACCGCGTCGGCGGCGATCTCGGCGTCGAGTGCGGGCACCTCGATCCTGGTGGCCAGGAATCCCGGCATGTAGCCGGTCCGGGGTACCGCATCGCTCGCCGGACTCACGGCTGTCGTCGGTGTGTGGATGGCGGTCATGGCGATCACTTCCCGGGGCCGGCGGTGCGATGGATGTGCACGCCATCGTCGTCGCCGGGCTCGGTGACCTCACGCGTAGTCGACTACCCGCATCACGCTCCGGATTCCTTTCACCGGGCGGTGGATTTCTCCGCAGGAAGTCGGTCCTGCTGCTCCAGCGTCGCGATCAGCGCGTCGGCTCCCGACATGATGTGGTCGCGCATCAGGCTGCTCGCCGTCTTCGCACGCCCCTTCCGCAGCGCCTCGAGCATCGCCGGTAGGAAGTCCAGCGAGTCGTCGGTGTCGCGGTGGAACCGGCTCGGCAGTTGCTTGGCGATCGAGCCGAGCAGTAACGCGAGCCGACGCGATTCGGCGGCCGACACGATCGTGCGGTGGAATTCTTCGCGCAGGGCTACGGTGCGGTCGGCCTCGGCACCATCGGCGACCGCCTTTTCGTGTTCACCCACGATGTCGGCCAGGCGGGCGAGGTCGCGCGGGGAGATGGATTTCGCCGCGCGCGCTGCCAGCTCGCCGGCCAGCGTGGCCTGCGCCCAGAACAGATCCCGCACATCGCGCGCGCTGAAGGCCGAGACCATGAATCCGCGCCGGGGCACCAGTTCGACGAACCCCTCACCGCTGAGGAGCAGCAGACCTTCTCGCACCGGCGTGTTGCTCACGCCGACCGCCTCGGCTATGGGCTCAGCGCGCAGGAACTCGCCCGATCGAACCCGTCCGGAGATGATCAGCTCCCGGACGTAGTCGGCGACGTCATCGGAGAGCTGCTGACGCTGCGAGTTCGCCCGCGGTGGCAGGTCTCGCATCGTCGAGATCGGCGGGCGTCGGTCGGTGTCGTTCGACATGTTGTGCATTATGCGTCGTGCTCGGCGGTGTCCGCAGCACGACCCGGCGACGCGTGGTCCAGGGATGCCCGAAACGCGCCTGACGTCGTCGAACACCGACAGTTTCGGCGCTATCCTCGGTAGAGGCGAGCGCACCAGCGCACCGCCGACACGCCGTGACCGAATCGAGCCGAGATGGCCGACAACCTGCCGACTCAGCGCAGCTCGGCCTCGGGCATCGCGGCGGAACTCGCCGCCGAGGGCTTCGAGGACGCCGAGGAGATCGGGCGCGGCGGTTTCGGCGTGGTGTACCGGTGCGCCCAGCCCGATCTGGATCGGGTGGTCGCCGTCAAGGTCCTCACCGCCGAACTCGACCCCGACGGGCTGCAACGGTTCGTGCGCGAGCAGCAGGCGATGGGCAGGCTGTCCGGCCATCCGCACATCGTCGCGGTGTTCCAGGCGGGCACCACGCACGGTGGGCACCCGTATCTGGTGATGCCGTATCACGCGCGGGGCTCGCTCGAGCAGCGCATCCATGCCGTCGGCCCGCTCGACTGGGCGGCGACGCTGCGGCTGGGTGTGAAGATGGCGGGCGCGCTCGAGACCGCGCATCGGGCGGGCATCCTGCACCGCGACGTGAAACCGTCCAACATCCTGCTCAGCGACTACAACGAGCCCGAGCTCACCGATTTCGGGATCGCCCGGATCCAGGGCGGATTCCACACGACCACCGGCGTCGTCACGGGCTCGCCCGCTTTCGCCGCGCCGGAGGTGCTGCGCGGCGCGCAGGCGACCACCGCCGCCGATGTCTACGGTCTCGGCGCCACCCTGTTCTGCGCTCTCACCGGCCATGTCGCCTACGAGCGGCGCGTCGGTGAGCAGGTGCTGTCGCAGTTCCTGCGGGTATCCGCGCAGCCGGGACCCGATCTCACCGATCAGGATGTGCCCGAGGAGGTCAGGGCTGTCATCGAGCACGCGATGGCCCCAGATCCCGCCGATCGGCCCGACAGCGCCGCCGCGTTCGGCGCGGAACTGCGCGAAGCCCAGCGCAGCACCGGCGGCGAGGTCGACATCTTGCGGATTCCGAGCACGGTGCGGCCGGCGACGGCGCCGGTCGCGGCGCCGCGCGTGCACGAACGAACCACCGCCCCACCGACACCCGCCACCAAATACCGCCCGCCGACTCCCGCCCGCGCCACCCTCGCCAGGAAGCGTCTGCTCGAGCACTTGCGCACGAGCGAAGGCACCCGGCTCACCGCCATCCACGCGCCCAGCGGGTTCGGCAAGACCACGCTGGCCGCGCAGTGGCACGACGAACTGATCGAGCACGGCGCGGCGGTCGCGTGGCTCACGCTGGACGAGGACGACGACAACGTCGCCTGGTTTCTCACCCACCTGGCCGACGCCCTGCGGCCCGCCGTCCCCGACCTCGCCGACGAGCTCGACCGGCTGCTGGAAGCCGACCCCGACGATCCCACCCGCGCCGTGCTCACCGCGCTCGTCGACGGCCTGCACACCCGCGACCGGCGGGTGACACTGATCCTCGACGACTGGCAGCGGGTCACCGGCACGGCCTCGGTGGCGGCCGTGCGGTTCCTGCTCGAGCACGGCTGCCACCATCTGCCGCTGGTCGTCACCAGCACCGCGCGGCTCGAACTGCCACTGAGCAGGTTGCGCATCCACGGCGAACTGGCCGAGATCGACGCCGCCACCCTGCGTTTCGACGCCGACGAGGTGCGTGCCTTCCTGGCCGAGGCCGGTGGCGTGCGGCTGACGGCCGAGGAGGTCGCCGCGCTGGCCGGCGCCACCGACGGCTGGATCGCGGCGCTGCAGCTGACCGTGCTGTCGCTGCGCGCGGGCGAGGCACCCGAGCACCTGCTCGACAGCCTCGCGCTGCACCCCGATATCGGCGCCTTCCTCGCCGAGAACGTGCTCGACACACTGGATCCCGACACGCTCGACTTCCTCATGACGACCTCGATCTGCGAGCGGATCTGCGGTGGCCTGGCGACCGCGCTCACCGGCCGCGCCGACGCCGCCGCGCTGCTCGCCGACCTCGCCGACCGCGGGCTGTTCCTGCTGCCGACGGGCCCGGACCACGACTGGTATCGCTACCACCAGCTGTTCGCCGGCTACCTGTGTCGCCGCCTGGCCAAGGACCGGCCGACCGAAATCGCGCCGCTGCGGCAGAAAGCCGCGACATGGTTCGCCCGGCAGCACCTGCTCAACGACGCGGTCGAGCACGCGCTGGCGGCCGACGATCCGGAGCGGGCGGTCGACCTGGTCGAGGAGGGCGCGGGGTACCTGCTGGAACGCTCGAGAATGATGATGCTGCAAGGCATTCTGGCCAAGCTGCCCGCCGCGGTGTGCCGGACCAGACCGCGGATCCAGCTGTTCGGCGTCTGGATCGATCTGGTGCTGCGGCGTCCCACGGCCACCGCGGCCTCGCTCGCCCGCTTCGAGACCGCGCTGGTCGCGGCCGCGCCCGCCGAGCCGGATCGCACCGAGATGCGCACCGAGGCCGACGTGGCGATCAGCGTCGGCGAGATGTTCGCCGACCGGATCTCGGAGCTGGACGGCCTGATCGGCGACGCGCTGGCCCGTCCGGACGACTTCTCTCCGCGCATTCCCGGCGTGGCGGCCAATATCGCCACTTACGTGGCGATCCACCGTTTCGACTACGACAAGGCCCGCCGCCGGCAGCTGTGGGCGGCGCCGTATCACGAGCAGAGCGGTCCGTTCCTGTCGGTCTACGGGCGCTGCTACGCCGGGCTCGCGGCCTGGGAGCAACTCGATGTCGCCGGCGCCGAGGACCTGCTCACGACCGCGTACGACACCGCGCGGTCGACGATGGGTCCTGCCGCGCACGCCACCCGTCTGGCCGGCGCGCTGCTCGGCGCTTTGCGATACGAGACAGGCGATCCGGACACCGCCGCCGAACTCCTCGAACAGAGCAGGGAACTGTCCACCGAAGGGGGCGGCGGGGTCGACTTCATGCTGGCCACCTACGCCACCGGAGCCCGGGTTCGCGCGCTGCGCGGCGACCGGGACGGCGCGCTCGGCCTGCTCGACGAAGGCTTGGCCCACGCCGAACGACTGGGGCTGCCCCGCCTGGCCGCCCGTATCCGCAATGAACAGGTGCGGCTCGGTGTCGTCCTCGAGCCCGCGGTGGTCGCGGAGATCACCCGCCCGCGCTCGATCCGGCGCGAGGACGGAATCGCCACGGCCATCGACGAAACCGACGAGGACTCCGCGATCCGGTTGCTGGCCGCCACCGACCGCCACCAGCTCGCGGTCGAACGCGCGGAAACCCTCCTGGCCGGGATCGACGCCGAACGCAGGCCGTTGGCCGCGGTGCGCGCGGGCCTGCTGCGCGGCGCGACCCTGCGGCGAGCGGGCCGGGCGGCCGAGGCGGACCGTCTTCTCGCGCCGCTGGTGCGGCGCTGCGATCAGCTCGGCCTGGCACGCCTGCCCGCCGACGCGATGTAGGAACGCCACCCGCGTCAGGACGCTGTACGGGAGGCCGCGAAATCACCCGTGACTGCCGCGAACGCGCGTATCAGCTCGGTCTCGGAGTCGGCGCGCCAGACGAAGGTCCAGCGGCAACGCGGGCCGTCGGGCATCGGCACGTACACCACGCCGGGGCGGGCGTAGTACCGCACGCAGTGTTCCTGGGCCAGGGCGACGGCCCGGCCCGCGGCGATGGCGGCCAGCATCTCCTGGAAGGTGTGCACGCGGGGACCACGCGGGATCGGGCGACCCGCGGGCGTGCGGGACGGGATCAGCTCGTCGGCCCAGTAGCCGGGTGCGCCGGTGCCGATATCGCACAGGATGTGGTCGCCGAGGTCCTCGATCGGAATCGTCGCGCGCGTGACCGATTCGCTGCCTCCGGCACCGCGAGCCGGACCGGTTCGACGAGCACGGTGGGGCCGACAGTGATGTCGGGCTCGCGGACCGGCAGCCACAGCAGCTGGATGTCGACGGTGCCGGCGCGCAGCGGGCCGAAGGGGTCGGCGAAATGGGCTTCGCGCAGGACCAGCTCGACCCCGGGGTGGGCATCGGTGAACGCCCGCAGCACGGGGGCGACGACGTGGCCGAGCGCGCCCATGATGCCGACCTCGGTCGGCTTGTTCGTCACCGGGCAGATGTTCGCCTCCCTCGCGCTCGACGTCGGCGGGCTGCTCGGCGTCGAGCCGCGGCCGTTGACCGGGCATGCTGCTGGGCGCCGCGGTGCTGCTGGCCGGGATCGTGGTGGTGATCCGCAGCCAGCTCACCGGTGGTCGTGGCCAGACCTCCGCGAGGGCGCAGGTGGGCTGGATCGCGCTGGGACTCGGTGCCGGCGCGGCACTTCCGGTCCAGGGCGCGACCAACGCAGCGTTGCGCCGGGCGCTCGACGATCCGTTTCGTCACCGGACTGTGGTCGTTCGTCGTGGCGACGGTGACCAACGCGGTGGCGCTGGCCGTCCTCGTGGTCACCGGCCGCACGCCGCGGCCGCGGATCGCCCCGTTGCGGACGGTGCCGTGGTGGGGCGCGGCGGCGACCTACGTCACCGTCACGTTCACCGTCATCCCGCAGATCGGCGCCGCCACCACCATCGCGCTGACCGTGACCAGCCAGCAACTGGTGTCGGCAGCCATCGACCACGTGGCTGGTTCCAGCTGCCGAGCAAGCCCGTGACCAGCGCCCGCCTGGCCGGGCTCGCTGCGCTGATCGCCGGATGCCCGCTGGTGCAACGGAAGATCTCCGCGTTTGCCCGCGGCGGCGTCGTCGAGGAAGGCCACGCCGATCCGCCGGAGGCTGGACGGGAGCACCGCCAACGGGATGGCGAGGCGGTGATCGCGGCCCACCGAGGGACGTCCGCCACCGCGGTATGCGCGGCCCGCCACGCGGTGCGCAGCCGCCCGGCGCGCACCGGCGTTCCATACGCCCGGCCACTTCGCTCGGGCCGATCGGCGGACGGTGCGCCGCGCACCACCGGCGACCCCGGTGCGGCGAGGTCGACCGCGCCGGTGCCCGGTCAGCGTCGACGGCGGTTCACCGAGTGGGCGTAGCGCTCACCCGGCGTGCGGCAGGCCCGTCAGGGTCGCGGCGCCCGGACCGTCCAGTTCCCCGGCCTCGAGCGGTCTTCCGGACAGCGCGAGCAGCAGCGCCAGGGCGGTGCCGCGCACCTGCGGACCGGCACCGACGTCGAGGTCCGCGTCGGTGGCCGTCAGGCGAAGGCCCTGTGCGCGTTCCTTGCCTCCGCCGACCTTCACCGAGGTGCCGAGCTGATGTCGCACCGCCGTCACGATCGGCGCGACGGGATAGTCCCGGTGCAGGCCGAGGGGACGGCGGATGTCCTCGCCGTGGACGAACGCTTCGATCAACCTGGTCGCCTTCGGCGCGGGGGCCCCGGTGGTCCGGTGGCTCGCCGCGCGGAACGCGGCCAACGTCAGCACCGGGTCCCCGGCCCGCTCCCGCGCGATGCCCGCGGCATTGAAACGGTCGAAATCGAAACGGGCAGCGGCGAAGTGCACGAAGAATCCCAGACGGGTGGTCTTCGCGTCGTCGGTCAGATGCGCCACGACATCGTGCACGTCCCAGCCCGCACACAGTGACGGCGTGGACCACCGCTGCGCGGGCAGGTCCGTCAGGTCCGCGATCAGGGCAGCACGCTCGGCGTGCACCACCGGCCAGATCTCGTTCACGTCAGCCTCCGCTCCGTGGGTACCGACCCGCACAGTACCGCCGAGGCGCCCCCGCGTCGGTCCGACCACCGGCGCCGGGCGCGGGGAATGACGCGGATCGCCAGCGGAAGAGATTGTCGAACACTAGTATTCGCCGATGTGCCCAGCGCTCGGGTCGCGCGTCGACGCCGCCCGTGACCACCGCGGCGCGCACCGTCGATCGAGAGGACCCTCCGATGTTCGGACCTCGCCTATCCCTTGCCCTCGCAGCCCTGCTCACCGCCGTCGCCGCCACATTCACCCTGCCCGCTCCCGCGCAGGCCGCCGCGGGCACGGTGCGCTGGGAAACCAGGGTCAGTGACCGCATTCTCGACATCGGGATCTCCTCCCCCAACCTCGAAGGCCCCGGCTTCGCGGTGAAGGTCGTGCGGCTGTTGCTCCCGCCCGGCTGGTCCAAGAACGCCGGACGCACCTGGCCCACCATCTGGGTGCTGCACGGCGGGTTCGACGACCACAAGTCCTGGACCGACAAGGGCGACCTCGAAGCCCTCACCGCGGGCACCGAAGCGATCTACGTGCTGCCCGAAACCAGTTGGTGCAGCGCCTATTCCGACTGGTGGAACTACGGCGCCTACGGCGCACCCGCCTGGGAGAAGTACCTCACCGACGACGTGCGTACGATTCTCGAATCCGGCTACCGGGCGGGCACCACCCGGGCCGTCGCGGGCAACTCGATGGGTGGTCTCGGCGCGATGAAGTTCGCGGCGAAGTACCAGGGATGGTTCCGCTCCGCCGCCGCCTTCAGCGGCAATGTCGACCCGCTGCACGACTCCGGCGCACCCGGTGACCCCGACAAGCCGGGCCAGGGGTGCGCCGCGGACTGGAAGCGGGTGTGGGGCGACTACACCGCGCAGCGCTCGATCTGGGAGCAGAACAACCCGTACACCCAGGCGTCGAAATTGACCGGAATCCCGCTGTTCGTCTCCTACGGCAAGAACGATCCCGTGGAATCGCTGGCCTACGAACAGAACTACCGCTTCGTCGACAAGCTGCAGTCGCTCGGCGCGAATGTCGACGAACGCTACGTGCCGTCCCACGGCCACAACTGGGACGCCTGGCAGGTACAGATGCGCAACGCGCTGCCCATGCTGCTGTCCTCGGTCGGCGCCTAGGACCCGATGCGCACCCACCGCGTCATCGGGAACCTCCGCGCGACGCCGCGTCGGAGTATCCGGCCATCAGCTCGGCCATCCGGGCACGGTAGCGCGCGACGTTGTCCATCTTGATCGACTCGTAGCCGCGGACCATGTCCGGTAGATCGGCGATTTCGACCGCGAGCGGAAGGGTCTCGCTGCTCAGCCCGGCGAGAAGCTCGGTGACGGCCGTCCGGTATTCGGCGATCAAGGCACGCTCGGTCCGGCGAACCCCCGCGGCGCCGAAGGGATCCAGGCGGGTGCCACGGACTCGGCGCATCGAGACCAGACTCCGATAGACCGGACGGAACCACGGCCCGAGTTCGAGCTTGTTCTTCATACCCAGCGCACGCAGCACAGGCGGGTGCAGCCGGTAGGAGATGCGGGCGCCGCGACCGAATTCCGCCTCGACGGACGCGCGGATATCGGGGTCGAGCGAGAGGCGGGCGACCTCGTACTCGTCCTTGTAGGCCATGAGCTTGTACAGATGGCGCGCGACGGACTCGGTGAGGGCGGTAGAACCGGGCGTTCGCTCGGTCTCGACGAGGCGCACCTGTTCGACGAATGTGCTGAATTGCCGTGCGTAGGCGACGTTCTGGTAGTCGATCAGGTCGGGGATGCGCAGCGCGAGCAGTCGGTGGAGCTCGGATTCGGGTGCGGCGTGCACGGTCGCCAGCAGCTGGTCCGCCGAAGCCGAACGCGCGCGGGGTGTTTCGGCCGGGCCTGTCGCCTCGGCCAATGCCACGGCAAAGGCGTCGGGGTCGGCGACCGCCAGCCGGCCGTAGCGGAAAGCGGCCGTATTCGCCGCGACCTGCACGCCGTTGAGGTCGATGGCCGTTTCGATGTCGGCCGGCGCCAGCGGCAACGCGCCGGTCTGGACGGCGATTCCCGCGAGCAGCAGATTGGCGAACTGATCCGCGCCGAGCAGCGCGATCGCCACGCCGCGTGCGTCGAGGAAGCGAGCTTCGACCACGGTCGCCTCGATCGCGTCGCGGATCGGTCCGGCCGCGGGAAACGAGACGGCGGGATCGGTGACCATCTGCCCGGTCGGGACCTCGCTGGTGGAGACGACCGCCGCGGTCCGCGCGGGATCGGCGGCGACGAGATAGCGGGGATCGGCGGCGACGAGCAGGTCGCACCCGAGGTACAGGTCGCAGCCCCCGGCGATCGCCTTGCTGCCCTGGTCGATCGGCTCGCGGGAGACGGTGATGTCGGAGACCACCGCACCACCCTTCTGGGCGAGCCCGGTCTGATCCAGTGCCCGGACCCGGAGCCCACCCAGTGTGGCCGCGGTGCTGAGCAACTGTGCCAAGGTCACCACGCCGGAGCCGCCGACACCGGTGATGCGCGTGGTGTGAGTCGCGGGGAAGGTCGCGGGCGGCCGAGGCACATCGGTCGGACCGGCGGGCACCGCGGGCGCGCGGCGATGGTCCGGCGCCGGCACGACGGACAGGAACGACGGGCAGTCACCGGCCAGGCAGGAACGGTCGATATTGCAGGAGGACTGATCGATTCGGGTCTTGCGGCCGAATTCGGTGTCGACGGGCTGGACGGACAGACAGTTCGACTTCTGTCCGCAGTCGCCACAGCCCTCGCACACCCGTTCGTTGATCACGATGCGCTCGATCGGCTTCGGCGCGAGTCCACGCTTGCGTTTGCGCCGCAGCTCGGTGGCGCACTCCTGATCGTGGATCAGCAGGGTGACACCCGTGATCGTGGCCAGGGTCTCCTGGGCTTCGATCAGCCGATCCCGATGCCAGACCTGGACTCCCCTGGGCAGCGCGATCTTGCGGTACCGGCGCGGTTCGTCGGTCGTCACGATGATCCGCGCGACTCCCTCGGCGCGCATCGCCGCGCAGATCTCGGCGACGGACATGACCCCGACGGCCTGCTGACCACCGGTCATCGCCACCGCGGAGTTGTAGAGCAATTTGTAGGTGATGTGACTGCCGGCCGCGATCGCCGCGCGCACGGCGAGACTGCCCGAATGGTGGAAGGTCCCGTCACCGAGATTCTGGATCAAGTGGGTGCGGGCCAGGAACGGCGCCATGCCGATCCACTGCGCGCCCTCGCCACCCATCTGGGTGAGGCCGGTGACATCGCCGACCTGCGCGGGACTCATCAGCGACACCATTCCGTGGCAGCCGATGCCCGCGCCGACCGTTGCGCCTTCGGGTGTCTTGGTGGAGATGTTGTGCGGACAGCCCGAGCAGAAATACGGCGTCCGGGTGATCAAAGGCAGAGCGCGCGACAGCGTTTCGCTGCGAGCGCGCCCACGCCACGCGGCCACCGACGGGAATCCACCGAGCTGGGTCAGCCGGACGGCGAGCTTGGTCGCGATGATGTCGGGGTCGAGTTCACCGTCGACGGGCAGGAAGGCGGCGCCATCGGGCAGCTTCTTACCGGTGACCTGGGGGGCGTCCGGCTTGCCGTAGAGCACGTCCTTGATCGCGGTCTCGAGGAAGGGCCGCTTCTCCTCGACCACGATGATCTCGTCGAGCCCCTCGGCGAACCGCCGGACCACCGTCGGCTCGAGCGGATGAATCATCCCGAGGCGCAACAGGCGGATACCGCGTCTGGCCAATTCGGCGTCGTCGAGGCCGAGGCTGCCCAGTGCCTGGCGCACATCGAGTGCGGTCTTGCCCGCGGCGACGATCCCCAGCCGGTCGTCCACGCCACGGTGGGTGATCCGGTTGAGGTCGTTGGCCACGGCATAGCGCCGCGCGATCTCCAGCCGCGCGCCCTCGCGGCTGCGTTCGAGCACGCCGAGGGTCGGCTGCAGCACGTGTGCGGTCACCTCGTGCCGGTAGACGGTGCCGTCGACGGTCCGGTCGGGTTCCACCGGGCGGACCCGGTCGGGGGCCAGGTCCACCGTGCCCGATCCGTCGGCCACATTGGTCGCGATCTTCATCGCCACCCACAGCCCGCAGGCCCGCGACATCGCCACGCCGTGCAGCCCGAAGTCCAGGGCCTCCTGGGGATCCGCCGGATACAGGGTCGGCAGGCCGAGGTCGGCGAGCAACGCCTCGGACGCGCCGGGCACGGTCGACGACTTCGCGGCCGGATCGTCACCGACGAGGGCGAGTACGCCGCCGTCGGGGTGGGTGCCCATCATGTTCGCGTGCCGGATGGCGTCGGACGCGCGATCCAGCCCGGGCGACTTGCCGTACCAGAGCGCGACGACCCCGTCGACGCGCTTGTCGTCCTGGACCGACGCCAGCTGCGTGCCCTGGACCGCGGTCGCGGCCAGTTCCTCGTTGACGCCGGGCTGGAAGACGATGTCGTGCTCGGTCAGCAGCGCGGCGTTGCGGGCGAGTTCGGTGTCGTAACCGGCCAGCGGTGAGCCCTCGTAGCCGGAGACGAATGCGGCGGTGCGCCTGCCCGCCCGCAGATCGGCGCGGCGCAGCTCCAGCGGCAACCGCGCTAGGGCCTGAATGCCGGTGAGGTGCACGGCACCGGTCAGCTGGGTGTACCGGTCCGACAGTGCTACCGGCGCGGGGTGTTCGGTCACATCGATGGCTTTCTACGAGGTCTGTCGGGACGCGGATGCACAGATGCCGAGGGCACCGCGCAGGGCGAGGGTCAGGTCGGTGACCGGTGTCTCGGACGCGCGATCGGTCAGCCAGGCGATGTGCCCGTCCGGCCGCACCAGGACGGCGCCCGTCGTGCCGATACCGAGCCGGCCGGGGTCGAGATCGAGCTCCCGACCGACCACGAAGGCGCGGATCGGGATCTGCCCGGCGGCCTCGGCTGTCGCTGTCGCCCAGGACGATCCGGCCGCGCCGGCGATCACGGTGAACCATGGCCCGAGCAGATCGAGGGTCGAGATCGTCGCCTGGTCGTAGCGGGTCCACACGTGCGGCAGCCGGGCACCGACGACGGCGGTGCCGATCGGATCGGTGGCGACGCCGTCCGCGTCGTAGACATAGGCCAGTTCCTGCTCGAGGTCGTCGAAGTGCGCGCGGTGCTGCGGGATCGCGGCGGCCAGCCGGTCGCGTTCCCGCTGCGCCACCTCGGGATCCGGGCTGTCGAGCCGCTGGGCGATCTCGACGGTCAGCGGGCCGACCCCGGCATCGACCATGCGCAGCGCGTTGCCGACGCTGCGCTCGGTATTGCTGACCGCGACCGCGCGGCGCTCGGTCTCGTAGCTGTCCAGCAGGGCCTCCGGCGCCCAGCCGCCGAGAACGGCGGCGAGCTTCCAGCCCAGGTTGTCGGCGTCGGCGAGACCGGTGTTCATGCCGAGCCCGCCGGTCGGCGGAAACTGGTGCGCGCTGTCCCCGGCGAGCAGGACCCGCCCGGCGCGATAGCTCGCCGCGGTCCGGGCCGCCATCGTCCATGTCCCCACCGACCGGATGTCGACGGCGAGATCGGCGCTCCCGACCGCGGTGCGCACCAGGTCGATACAGCGCTGCGGGGTGTAGTCCGACAGCGATTCCTGAGCGGGGTCGAACGGCCGGTTCAACGTCCAGCGGTGGTCGCCGTCCATGCCGATGAGCACACCGGGCGAGTGGGCGTTGATCAGCCAGATCAGCAGCGCGGGGTCCGCCTCGGTCCACGGTGCGAGATCGGCGTGGAAATAGATGTTGAGCTGCTGCCCCAGCTCGGGCACGCCCGCCATGCCGATGCCGAGATCGTCACGCAGAGTGCCCGCGGCACCGTCGGACGCCACAACGTAGCGCGCCTGCACCGTACGGCGCCCGCCACCGGATTCGAGCTCGACCGCCACGTGATCACCCACGTCGGCGACACCGCGAACCTCGGTCTCGAAGGCCAGCGTCGCCATGCCCTGTGCCCGCAGCGCGTCGAGCAGTCGCTGCTGGACGCGATCCTGCGCGCACGAGGTGATCATCTCGGGAGAAGCGCCCGCGCGGCGCAGGATTCGGTCCTGTCCGCCATCGGCGAGGTCGATCCGACCGAGCGCGGAGCCGGCCAGGGTCTGCTTCCAGACGATATTGCGCATCCACTCCGGCGCGACGGCGTCGCCGGTGACCGCGTCGGCGATGCCCCAGGAGCGCAGCAGTTCCATCGATCGGGTGTTGACCACATGCGCGCGGGGATGCGGATTGATCCCGCCGAACCGCTCGCAGACGAGGCTCGCGACACCGTGCCGACCCAGCACATACGCCGTCGCCAGGCCGACGGGTCCCGCGCCGACGATGAGCACCGGCGTCCGGTCGGGCGCGCTCACGGCCGCCGCACCAGGTCGGCGAACGACTCACCAGCGCCGAAGCGCGCGACGAGGTCGTCGGGATCGAACTCCACGCCGATCGGGTTGGCGGCGAAGGCGCCGGACTCGAAGAAGTCGGCCAGCTCCGCGTCGGTGGCGAAGTTGTCGATCTGCAGCTCGATGTGATTGCCGTCGGGGTCTTCGTAGTACATCGAGGTGGTCGGGCCGTGGTTGATCGTCCAGAACGGCCGCACCTCGAGCGCCTTCAACCGTTCGTAGGTGGCGAGCAGGTCGGCGAGCGTGTCGTAGGTGAAGGCCACGTGATGCAGGCCCGAGTGCGCGTCGGTCGGGCGCTGCGAGGCGCCGGTCGCCAGGAAGGCGACGCGGTGGTGTTCCTCGTCGTAGGTCACGAACGCCAGCAGGTCGGTGCCGAAGACCAGGCGTCCTTCCAGGACCTGGACGTACCAGTCGACCATCTCCGATAGCCGACCGGTCCGCAGGACGACGTGCGCGAGTTTTGCCGGTGATGCCATGAGCGGACTCTCCTTCGAGCCGAGAACATCTCTTGAATGCGATACAAGAGAAGCTAGGCCCGCTCATGAATGAAAGTCAAGAGTTGGCGGTCATCCCGCTTTCGCGGCGGCGGCGACGAGGGTGGCGATCAGCAGATCGATCAGCTCGTCGGTCGGCCGATCCAGGCGGCGCACGCTGACCAGCAGCCCCTCGAACAACACGTGGGCGAGGTCGGCGACCGAGGCGAGATCGGCACCGTCACCGGCCCGCTCCGACATCGCCGCGAAAAGCCGCTGCTCGAGCCAGTCGCGCATCTGCTCGTAGACCGCCCGCAGGGTCGCCGTTTCCTCCATCCGCTCGTAGGCGACGCGATGCAGCGCCCGATAGGGCTCCATCCGCACCAGCAGGGCGACCAGTTCGGCGCGCGGATCCCCCGACAGGGTCGCGTCGGCCTCGACCCGGGCCCGCTCCGCCTCGAAGATCGAGGCGATCACCGCGGCGAAGAGGTCATCCTTGGTGGGGAAATACCAGTGCACCGCCGCGGGCGCGATACCGGCCGCCCGGCCGACCGCCGCCACGCTGGTGCCGCGATAGCCGTTGCCGACGAAGAGCTCGCGCGCCTGCGCGACCAGTTCGGCCTGACGTTCGGCCTTGGGGATCTCCTGACGATTCTTGGGCATGCGACCACTCTATGCCCGCTCTTGACTGAGAGCTAAGACATGCTCTTAACTGACACTCAAGAGAACGGGCCGGTGGGTAGCCGGCGAACAAGGAGGTTCGATATGCGTCTCTACGCCCTCGACAGCGGACTCGCCAGGGAAGACCGGGCCGGCGTGCTCGCCGTGCTCGATCTGCCGTATCCGGACGTGGGCGCGCTCCTGCGCGGTCCGGGCATCGACGCCGCCCGGACCGCGCCGGTGCTGCGGGAACAGCCGCTGACGCCCGCGACGCTGCGCTCCCCCGTGTCGCGGCCCGGCAAGGTGTTGATCGTCGGGTTGAACTACGGCAGCCACGCGAGCGAGGCGCTGGCGATGTTCGCGGCGCTGGGCACACCGGATATCACGCTCCCGGACGAACCGAACCTCCAGGTCTGCGCCGGGTCGGCGGTGACCGGTCCCGCCGATCCGATCCGGCTGCCCGCGGTGGCGGCCGAGTACGTCGACTACGAGGGTGAGGTCGCCGTCGTCATCGGCACGACCGCCACCGCGGTGACCGTGGACGAGGCGTGGGCGCACGTGGCCGGGCTGACGATCGTCAACGACGTGTCCGCGCGCGATATCCAGCGCCGGGCGATGACCGGGGACCCGACCGCATCGATCGGCGTCGCCAAGAGCTTCGACACTTTCAAACCGCTCGGCCCCTGCTTGGTCACCGCCGACGAGTTCACCGATACGCCGGATCTCGGCCTCCGCACCCGGGTGAACGGGCACCTGCGCCAAGAAGATCGGACCAGCGGCTTCCTGCATTCCATCCCGGAGCTGATCGCGTATCTGTCGTGCTATCAGACCCTCGAACCCGGTGACGTGATCTGCACCGGCACACCGCGCGGCGCCGGGGTGTTCTCGGAACGCTACCTGCGCGCCGGCGATCTGGTCGAGGTGGAGGTCGAGCGGATCGGCGTGCTCGGCAATCGGGTGGTCAGCGCGTGAACATCGTGCCCACCCCGCCCGACATCGTCGCCGTCGCGGAACTCGCGCGGCTCGAGTCGATATCGCCGGCCGAGCGCGCGTGGCCCGACAGCACCTACGAACTGCTCGCGGCCGCCGCTCGCCGGGCAGGCGACCGTCCCGCCCTCCACCTGCTGCGGGGTGGCCGAGGGTGGGATCGGCCCGAAACCTGGTCCTACGCGGATCTCCTGCTCCGGGTGAACCGGGCGGCAAACCTGTACGCGGCGCTCGGTCTCGAGCCCGGCGGGGTGGTGGGCCTGCTGTTGCCCAACACCGGCGCCACGTACGCGGCGCTGTTCGGCGCCCAGGCGGTGGGCATCGCCAATCCGGTCAATCCGATGCTCGCGACCGAGCACATCATCGATATCTTCCGGCTCACCGAAGCGCGGATACTCATCGCTGCCGCACCGGAACTCGACCCGGGGATGTGGCGGACGGCGTGCGAGGTGGTCGCGGCGCTGCCCGGATTGCGGGCGCTGATCACGGTCGGTGGCGAAGTGGCCGAACCGCCCGCACAGTGGGTCGGCGACTTCGACGCGCTGTCCGCCGGTCAGCCCGCGGAGCTCACGACAGATCGGCTGCCCCGGCCTACGGATGTGGCCGCCTATTTCCATACCGGCGGAACGACCGGCACGCCGAAGGTCGCGGCCCACACGCACGCGAACGAGGTCTCTCTCGCGTGGGCGCTGGCCCAGCACGAGATCTTCGGCGAGGACGCGGTCATGCTGGCCGGACTGCCGCTGTTCCATGTGAACGCGGTGCTCGTCACCGCGCTCGCACCGTTCTACTCGGCACGGTCGGTGGTGTCGCTCGGACCGCTCGGCTATCGGGACCGGACCGCGATGGCCGATTTCTGGCGGATCGTGGAACGCTATCGCGTCACCGGCTTTTCGGCGGTTCCCACGGTGTACGCGGGGCTGCCCGCCGTTCCGGACGGCGTCGACATCTCCAGCCTGCGGGCCGGAATCGTCGGTGCGGCCCCGCTTCCCAGCCGAGTCCGAAGCGATTTCGAAACCGCGACCGGGGTACCCATGCTCGAAGGGTACGGACTGACCGAAGCCACCTGCGCCAGCGTGCTCGCGCCGGTGCGCGGCAACCGTCCCGGCGCGCTGGGACTGCGGCTGCCCGACCAGCAGATCAAGGCGGTCCGGGTCGACGACGCCGGCAGGCCGGTCGCTGACTGCGCGCCCGGGGACACCGGGGTCCTCGCCGTGCGCGGACCCAGTGTCTTTCCCGGCTATCTCCGCGCGGGTCCCGGCGGCCCCACGCCCGACCCCACCGGGATCGTGGTCGACGGCTGGCTGATCACCGGCGATCTGGGACGGGTCGACGCCGACGGATTCGTGACGCTGGCAGGCCGAGCCCGCGACGTCATCATCCGCGGTGGGCACAATATCGACCCGCGGCTGGTCGAGGAGTCGCTGCTCGCGCATCCGGATATCGAAGCCGCCGCGGTGGTACCACGACCGGACAGCCACGCCGGCGAAGTGCCCGCGGCGTATGTCGTCCTGCGGCTCGGCGCCTGCGCGTCACCGGCGGAGTTGCTGTCCTGGGCCGGCTCCCACGCACCCGAACCGGCGGCCGCACCGAAATTCGTCCATATCGTCGAGGAAATCCCGGTCACCACGGTGGGCAAGGTGCACAAGGTGCCGCTGGTCCACGATGCGGTCCGGCGGGTGGTGATGCGGGAAACCCACGACGCCGGGCTCCGCGGCGATGTGGAGGTCAGTTCGCGAGACGGTCGCCCGCACGCGCTGCTCCGAGTGCGGGACAACGCCTCGGCCGGTGACATCGAGGCCCTGATCGGGCGGCTCGACGCCTATGCCTTCTCGTGCGCGATAGACCGAGGGCCCGATTCCTGAGCATCACCCGGGACGATCGCCCACCCGACGAGCCGAGAAATGAAGCCGCCCACCCTGGTTCGACAGGGTGGGCGGCTTCGTTTCGGCTCGAATCTACTCCGGCAGGCCGGTCTCGATCGCGGCGATGATGCGCGGGCGCAGATCGCTGACGCTGACGATGGCGTCGACCGAACCGACCTCGACGGCGCGCTGGATGTTGTGGACGCGGTCGAACTCCGCGGCCACATCGCCCAGCTTCTCCGCGCGCACCGAGGAGCGGACCTCGTCGAGTTCGGCGGTCAGGGTCGCGCGGTCGGTGCCGAACGCGTTGGCGGCCTGGGTCTCCAGGTCGCGCACGCGCGGGTCGGCCGCGGTGCGGGAGTTGACTTCGCCCGCGAAGACCACCGCGGCGGCGGGGGCGCCACCGAGGACCGAGGCGAACGAGCCCTCCAGGGCGAGCACGGTCATGTTCGGGTTCAGCGCCTTCGAGAACACCACGAACGCACCGCCGTGGTACCGCGAGATCACGGTGAACACGATCGGGCCCTCGAAGTTGACGATGGCGCGACCGATCTCGGCACCGTACTCGAGCTGCAGCTTGCGCATCGACTCCGGCGAGCCGTCGAAGCCCGACAGGTTCGCCAGCACCACCAGCGGACGGTTACCGCTGGCCGCGTTGATGGCCCGGGCGGCCTTCTTCGACGACCGCGGGAACAGGGTGCCCGCCGTGTAGGTGTCGGGACCGTCGGTCGACGGGAAACCGCGCCGCGGCACGCTGCGCGACTCGATCCCCAACAGGCACACGGGGATACCGCCGAGGTGCGCGTCCTGCACCACCGCGGTCTCGGCGTCGGCCATGCCCGCCCAGCGCTCCAGCACCGGGTGATCCTGGTCGGCCAGCGCGCGCATCACGGTCCGGATGTCGAAGGGCTTCTTCCGATCCGGGTTCGCGGCGGCGGAGAAGATCTCGCCGACGGTGGCGAAGGAGCTGTCGGCCAGCACGTGCGGGAAGCTCGAGATGTCGCGGTCGCTGGGGTCGACGGTCTGCGCGCGGCGCGGCGACTGCTCGCCCGGCGCGACGTAGGTGTGGTCGTAGTGCGCCATCAGCACGTCGCGGGCGGCGGTCAGGTTCGGCGCCCAGTACTGCGCCTGGCCGTTGGGGCCCATGACGCGGTCGTAGCCACCGATGCCGAAGTTGTCCTCGGCCGAGACGCCGCCGGAGAAGTCCAGCGACTGCTTGCCGGTCAGCACCATGGCCGAGTCCGGCGTCATCACCAGCACGCCCTTGGTGTGCATGAGCATGGTGGCTTCGGCATTCCAGTACGGCTGCGCGCCGACATTGATGCCGGCGACCACGATGTTGATCTCGCCGCCGTCCTGGGTGAACTCGACGATCCGCTTGAGCGCGGCGGCGACCCAGTCCATGTTCTCGGTGCCGGACTCCATCGAGATCCGGGCGCCGGAGGACAGCGCGTACCACTCCAGCGGCACCTGCAGGCGTTCGGCGAGATCGAGCGCGGCGATCACGCGGCGGCACTCGGGCTCCGAGAGCGCGCCCAGCGACTTGGTCGGGTCACCGAGCAGCAGGACGCGGGTGACGCCCTCGGGGTGCTGGATGGTCGGCGTGCTGATCACACCGGCGACGATGGCCGCGGTGTTGCGGCCCTTCGGCCGGTCGACGGGGACCAGGGTGTGGTCGGCGTCGAGGTCGTACTCGGCGAAATCGCCCAGCACACCGGTCAATTCGTACGGGTACACGGTGTTGCGGCCCGCGGCGCGCAGCACCTTCTGGCGGTACTCGTCGAGCGGCTCGACCGGCTCGTCGGTCAGCTCGCCGACGGTCACCTGGGAACCGCCGGTCGCGTCGATCGCGATCCGGACGCCGACCTTGGTCAGCTCACCGGTCTGCGGATCACGCTGACGCGCGATGAGCAGGATTTCCTCCAGCCCGGCGCCGACGGCGGTCGGCAGCACGTGTCCGCCGATCGTGGCCAGTTCCTCGCTGGTGACGTCCATCGGCGGCCAGATGTACATCACGATGCGGTTGGTGTTGAGCCGCTTGGCCGAGGGCCGCCGCGACTGCGCCCGACGGATCGAGTCGACACAGGTCGCGATCGTGCTCTCGGCGGTGGGCAGGGCGAGCAGCCTGCCGTCGTGTTCACGCAGCGCGGCCAGGTCGCGGACCTGGGCGAAGGCGATCAGGCGGTCGTCGGACGGATTGCCCTTGGCGACGCACCGGAACAGGTAGACCTCTTCGTCGTCCGAGGACGGCAGGCGGGTCAGGTCGAACTTGCGCAGCCGTTCCATCTGCATCCGCTGCGCGATGTAGGGGTGCAGGCCGCGGATCAGCCGCTCCTCCGCCATGCCGGTGGCCGACGGACGGAAGGTGAAGTGGTGGTGCATGACCGCGCCGTTGCTGCCCGCCACGGTGGCGGTGATCCGGTGCACCTGCTGCGGCAGCTGGTAGCCGCCGAGGACCTCCTGCAGGGCCGCGGCCATGGCGTCGAAGTCCTCGGGCTGGGCTTCCCAGCTGAGGTAGATGTCGGCGTCGATCGAGGCGGCGCCGTTGGCCAGCTCGCCGAGGCCCTGCAGCGCGGTGCCCAGCTCGTCGAAGCTCACCGCGGCCGAGACCAGGCTCGCGCCGTCGCGCTCGGCGACGACGAAGGACGTGCCGCCGACCTGCTCGGTGTGCACGCCGGTCAGGCCCTTGTTGCCGTAGTAGCGGCGGGTCAGCACCTCGAGCAGGACGGTGTGGTCGGGCTTGTCGCGCTCGAGCCGCTGGCCGAGCAGGCGCACCAGCGGTTCGGTGCTGCGCACCATGTCGGCGATGCGGGCGGCGCGATCGGCCGAGTCCGGGTGCGCGTCCAGGTAGGTCAGGTGCTTGCGGACATTGGTGTAGACGCGGGCACGGTTGCGGCGCAGCAGCGGCTGGCCGTACCAGCCGTAGACCAGTCCTCGGGTGAGGTCGGCGATCACCGGGAAGCGCACCTGCGTGGCCGCGACCAGGCGCTCGAGCGCCAGGCCGACGGGCTCGCGCAGCACCTGGTCCGGCATCGGCTCCCGCAGCCACTCGCGCAGCAGCGTGGTGATGACCTCGACGGTGTCGGTCGGGCGCTGCTGGGCCAGGAAGATCCGGAACACCGCGGCCTCGAGGTCCGGGGTCCGATCCAGCTCGGTGACGCCGTAGTGGCTCAGCGCCTGCGCCAGCTTGGCCTGGTACGCCTCGGGCAGACCGGCCCGCTCGACGTCGAGGCTCTGCAGGTAGGTGTGGAAGTACTCGCGCGCACTGTGCAGGTGGTCCGCGCTGTGCTCGTCGTCGGCCGCGCGGTTGTGGCTCAGTTCGGCCAGATCGGCGAAGACCTGGACGAGTTCGAGTTCCTCGGCCAGCGGACGGTGATCGCCGGCGACACAATCGCGGCGGGCCGCGAGGTACTCGTCGAGGACGCGGCGGTCGTCGTGCGGGTCGACGTCGAAGCCGAGCAGCAGGCTGCGCAGATCCTGCAGGCCGCGCGCGAGCCGCTCGTGCGGCTGGCGCGGGGTGGGCTCGGTGGGCAGGTCGAGCTCGACCGTCCCGACCGCTTCGGTCTCGCCTGCCTCGTCGTCGTCGGCGAGGGGCTCGAGCCGCAGCAGCGGCGCGCCGGTCTCGACCTGGGTGCCGACCGAGACGTTGCATTCCTTGAGCCGGGCGCGGAACGGCGCGCGCAGCACCGTCTCCATCTTCATGCTCTCCAGCACGAGCACCGCGGCGCCTGCCTCGACCTCGGCACCGACCTCGAGCGGGGTGCCGACGACCAGGGCGGGCGCGGGCGAGCGGACGACGCCGCCCTCGTCCCGGCTGATCCGGTGGGTCACGCCGTCGACGTCGACCAGGTGGGTCGGTCCGTGGGTGCCGGTGATCAGGCGGTAGCGGGTGCCGTTGACGACGATCTGCCCGGTGTGCTGGTCGAAACGCTCGAGATCGACGTCGGCGGTGGTCAGTTCGGCGCCGGCCTCGATGCCGACGCGGAACCGGTGCGCGCCGATGCGCGCCACCCGGACCCGGTAGCTCGCGCCGCGCAGCTTCAGGTCGAGCGGGCGGCCGCTCTCGTGCTGGACCTGCGGACGGCCGCCGGAGGCGGTGGACAGCAGGCGGTGCCGCTCGGCGCGCTCGTCGTCCTCGTAGGCGTCGATCGCGGCCGCGGCGAGCGCGATGGCGGAGTGCTGGTGGGTCACCAGGCGGCCCTCACCGCGCACCCGGTCGATCCAGCCGGTGTCGGCGCTGGCGTCGATCACCTCGGGCTGCTCGAGCAGGTCGAGGACGAAGCTCTTGTTGGTCGCGCCGCCCTCGATGACCACCCGGGTCTGCGCCATGGCCCGGCGCAGCCGGCCGAGGGCCTCGTTGCGGTCGCGGCCGTAGGCGATGATCTTGGCGATCATCGAGTCGAAGTCGGCGGGGATGGTGTCGCCCTCGCTGACGCCGGTGTCCACGCGGATGCCCGGGCCCGCGGGCAGGTCGAGCCGCACGATGCGGCCGGGGGCGGGGGCGAAGTCACGGTCGGGATCCTCGGCGTTGAGCCGGGCCTCGATGGCGTGGCCACGCTCGACCGGCGGGGTGCCCTCGAGCTTGGTGCCGGAGGCCACCGACAGCTGCGCGTGCACGAGATCGACACCGGTGGTGCACTCGGTGATCGGATGCTCGACCTGCAGGCGGGTGTTCACCTCGAGGAACGCGAACAGCTGTTCCCCCGGGTGGTACAGGAATTCGACGGTCGCCGCGCCGCAGTAGCCGACCGCGACGGCGAGGCGCTCCGCGGAGGCCTTCAGCTCGGCGGTCTGCTCCGCGCTGAGCACGGGCGACGCGGACTCCTCGATGACCTTCTGGTTGCGGCGCTGCACCGAGCAGTCGCGGACGCCGAGCGCCCACGCCGTGCCCTGTCCGTCGGCGATCACCTGGACCTCGACGTGGCGGGCACCGGTGACCAGACGCTCCAGGAAGACCACACCGCTGCCGAAGGCGCGCGCGGCTTCCTGCTTGGTGCGCTCGTAGGCGTCGACCAGTTCGGCCTCGTTGGTGATGACGCGGATGCCGCGGCCGCCACCACCGGCGGTGGCCTTGAGCATCAGCGGGTAGCCGATCTCGGAGGCGGCCTCGATGGCGTCCTCGACGGTGTCGACCGCGCCGCGGCTCCACGGCGCGACCGGGACCCCGACCTCCTCGGCGAGCAGCTTGGCGCCGATCTTGTCGCCCAGCTTGCGCATGGCCTCGGCGCTGGGGCCGATGAAGGTGACGCCGATGTGCTCGCACAGTTCGGCGAAGGCCGGATCCTCGGCGACGAAGCCCCAGCCGACCCAGGCCGCGTCGGCCTTGGTGGCCACCAGGGCCTGCTCGAGCACCTTGAGATCCAGGTACGGGCGGGCCGAGGCCGGGCCGAGGTCGTAGGCGACATCGGCGGCCCGGACGAACGTGGCGTTTCGGTCGACGTCGGTGTACAGGGCGACCGTTTCGATCGGTAGCCCACTCGCCGCTGCCAGATCACGGACGGCATGGATGAGCCGCATGGCGGCCTCTCCCCTGTTGACGATGGCGATGCGGCTGAACACTCGCCGACTCCTTTCCAATACCGAGTTGTGTGGCCCGGACGGGTACGAATTCGAACTCCGGTTCCAGGGCAGTGTGCACCTCTACTCCGTATATGTGAACAGCGTCCAAGGGTTACCCGCACGTATTAATGAAGTCGGCCGCACACGCCCCGGTCAGCGCGGGGTCTCGGCGCGCCTCGACGCGCGCCGACGGCACGGCCCGGACGCGATGTCTTCAGTGTCCTCCGAATCGCGCGACCGGCCGAGAGTAGTGCGCTACCCGGCGCGTCCCGGCCTGGTTCGTTTCACTTGACGGCGCCGGTGAGCGCGACGGAGGCGCCGAGCCCGATGATCATCGCCCCGCCGGTGGCGCCGACCGCTTCCAGGCGGCGCGGCGAGCGGGCGAACCAGCCGCGCGCGGTCCCCGCGACCAGCGCCCAGCTGCTGTCGAGCACCAGCGCCGGCACCGCCATGATCGTCCCGAGCACCACCAGCTGCGCGACCATCGATCCGGCCGCCGGATCGACGAACTGCGGCAGCACCGCCGCCGCCACGAAGGCGAGCAGATCCGGAAGCGGAACCATCGACCGACCGTACGGACCGATCGGCCTGCCCGGCAGGGGTTTCCCGCCTCGGGCTTGCCTTGACCTCGGCGTCAATCCCTAGCGTGGTCGACCCGGGGCGAGGTGCCCCGCCGACCGAGGGAGAGAACATGACCCACGCGATGACCGCGGTGACGGATGCGACGTTCGCCGGCGCGGTGCTCGCTGCCGAGGTACCGGTGCTCGTCGAGTTCACGGCGTCGTGGTGCCCGCCGTGCAAGATGATCGAGCCGATGCTGGGGGAACTGGCCCGCGAGGAGGCTGACCGGATGACGGTGGTCCAGCTCGATGTGGACGCCAACCCGCGCACGACCGCCGACTACGCCGTGCTGTCGATGCCGACGCTGATGCTGTTCCGGGACGGCGAGCCGGTGCGCACGGTCGTCGGCGCGCGGTCCAAGCGGCGGCTGCTCGACGACCTGGCGGACGCGCTCTGAGTCCGATCAGAACAACGCGCCCATGAGCCGGGTGCAGCGGGCGATCATGGCCTCGGCGCTTTCCTCCGGGTGCCGCAGCCACCAATTCACCAGTGCCGTCACCACACCCATCCAGACGTCGGTGAGCGCCGACAGGTCTGCGGCATCGGTGATTCCGCGTTCGGCGAGCAGGGCGGCCGCGCCCCGGTAGGCCTGCTCGGCGAGGCGGCGTTCGGCGCGATGTGACGCGTCGGCCGCGATGCCGTCCGGCGGATAGGACCGGTCCAGCAGCACGTTCCAGTCGTGGGGCCTGCGGGCCAGCGCGGCGATGACGACTTCGAGTGTGTGCTCGGCCATCTCGATTCCCGGGGTGCCGTCGAAGACCGGCTCGATGGCGCCGCACACCGCGTCGGCCGCCCGCTCCACGCACGCGGCGTAGAGGCCCTCTTTGCTGCGAAAGTAGTGGAACACCATGGGTTTCGAGACCCCGGCCGCGCTCGCCACGCCGGCCGGGGACAGCCCGGCGTACCCCACCCGGCTGATCTGCTCACCGGCGATGTCGAGAATCTGCTGTTCCCGCTCGGCGCGCGGCACCCCTTTCGTTCCCGCCGTGCCCATCACGCCCTCCTTCCGCTGGTTGACCGTGCCCGGCCACCAGGTAATTTACCGCCTCGCCAGCGCCGGTCAATTGGTCGGGCGTCCACGTCGACGGGCATCCACGGACTGGTTGACGACGAATTGACCAAACGGTAATTTTCCTATCGGTCAGCTCGATGTCCGTCCAGCGAAAGGCGCCGGTTTCCATGGCGATGACGACTCCCCTGCTCCACGGCATTCAACGCACCGTGTCGAGTTCCCACGCGGTGAACGGCACCCCGTACGACCCGAACACCCCCTTCCATCCGCCCCGTGGGCGCTACCGGACCGTCCACTACGGCCTGATGTTCCCCGGCCTGCCCGCGCCGCTGAACTTCCTGGACTTCATCACCGTGATCGGGCAGCCGAAGGTGCGGGCGTTCCGCAACGCGCATCTGATCGAGACCTCGGCGGCCGACACCGCGAACCTGCTGGCGGGCACGGCGGTGCGATTCCCCGGCCAGTTCCGCGGCTACCAGGTCGCGCGCGATCTGGAACTGGCGCCGGACGCGAGCCTGATCCGGTTCGGCGAGGACTTCGCCCTGCGGGGCAGCTACCCGAATTTCCTGGTCACCTACCGCAATCCGGAGTTCCGGGCGGATCTGCGGGTGCGCGCCACCGACAAGATCGCGCATTTCGCCAAGCTGCGCGGCGGGCTCTACGACCACTGGTCACTGCTGTGCGAGTACGAGGGCACCGTCGACCACCAGGGCACCCGGTACGACCTGTCCGGGCTCAGCACGCTCGAATACGCCCGCGCCGTCGCGGTCGACCTGTTCCTCACCTTCTTCACCTATCAGATCATCAACATCGACGCCGACACCCAGGTGCTGATGGTGGAAGTCCGTGGGCCACTGGGCATTCCGCTCCAGCAGACCGTCTACGTGCGCTCCCGCACCGACCACGGCGGCGCCTACGAGAACGGCTACCGCTATCGCGTCGCCGGGTACGAACACACCCCGCGACACACCCCCGAGGGCCGGGACATGACCCTGGCCACGACGTTCACCTGGGCCGTCGACGACGACAACGGCGACCCCCTGATCCAGATCGACGCCGTCGCCAACGACGACTATGTCTACGGCATGACCGGTGGCTACGTCGGCAGCTACCGCTACACCGGCACCTTCCGCGGCCGTCCGGTCACCGGCACCGGCTACGTCGAACAGATCGGCACACCGTAGCCGCGCGCCGCCGAGCTATGGCGAATGCGGCAGACCGGCCGCGTCGCGCATGGCAGCACGGCCACGCCGCGCGGCGGACGCGTCGCCGAGTAGCTGGATTTCCTGGTTGACCGCCATCGAAATGCCGATGAGCACGGTGGCGATCTGCTCGGGTGGCCGCTGCGCGGCGGGGGTTTCGCCTTGCGCCGCGGCGATTTCGGCGGTGAGGTGGGCGCGCCAGTCGGCGACGACCACCCGCAGCCGGTCCCGCAGTACGCCGGGCCGTCCATCGAGTTCCGACGATGCCGCGGTGACGAAACACCCTCCCGGAAAAGGACATTCGGCCAGGTAGTCGATCCAGGCATCGATCAGTCGCGCCAGCCGGGCCGGGCCCGGCGCCAGGTGCGACAGTGGCGCCAGGACGGCGGCCCGAAAGATCTGACCGGCCCGCTCGAGGGCAGCGGCCTGCAAGTCCTCCCGGGATCCGAAGGGGCCGACGACCCCAGCCTTGCTCATCGCGAGCCGGGAGGCGAGCGCGCCGACCGTCAGCCCTTCCAAACCGAGACACGATGCCTCGTCGACAGCGGTCCGCACGATCCGATCCCGGGTACGGGCCGCTTCGGCGACGGAGCGACGGGGAGACATCGACCGCTAAGAAGGATGTCTCCGAATGAGTGAACTGCTCCGACTCGACGCGACGGCGACCGCGCTGATCGCCCACGATGTGGCCACTGTCGCCGACGCGGAGATGGACGCGCCGACCCCGTGCGCGGGCTGGACCGTCGCGCCCTGCTCGGCCGTGATCCCCACTGGGTCAGCCGCCGCGACGGTGGTCACTAGCGCGGCCGGAGGCGGGTCAGCGGGCCGGGAAGCGCAGGATGCGGTCGTCGCCGGTGCGGGGGTCGCCGCGGCCGTCGGTGTTGGAGGTGGTGAGCCACAGGGCGCCGTCCGGGGCCACCGCGACGGTGCGCAGGCGGCCGTAGGTGTCGCGGAGTAGATCCACCGGAGCGGTCGCTTCGCCCTCGGACAGCGTTGCGGTCCAGAGCCTTCGGCCACGCAGGGCGGCCAGGTAGAGGGTGTCGCCGGCGATGGCGAGCCCGGAGGGCGAGGACTCGGCGGTCGACCAGGACAGCAGCGGGTCGGTGAAGCCGCGGTCCGCGCCACCCGCGCCTTCGACGGTGGGCCAGCCGTAGTTGTGGCCCGGTTCGATACGGTTGAGCTCGTCCCAGCGATTCTGGCCGAACTCGGCGGCGTAGAGGGTGCCGGCGCGGTCC
This sequence comes from Nocardia sp. No.11, assembly GCF_038752175.1. Taxonomy (NCBI): domain Bacteria; kingdom Bacillati; phylum Actinomycetota; class Actinomycetes; order Mycobacteriales; family Nocardiaceae; genus Nocardia; species Nocardia sp. No.11. Next base: position 116,483 of record NZ_JBCGFB010000002.1, read on the forward strand.
CAGGCCAGGCCCTGCACATTGCGGTGGCCGAGACTCAGAATCGGTGAGCCTGCGGTCGGATTGCCCGGTGCCGGTGCGCCGTCGGGGGTGAGCCGCAGGATCTTGCCGTTCGGGCTCGCCGGGTCCTGCGATCGTGCGCTGTCGGCCGCGTCACCCGTGCCGACGTAGAGCATGCCGTCGGGTCCGAAGGCGATCCGGCCGCCGTTGTGGTTGCCCGCCTTCGCGATTCCGGTGAAGATGACCTCCGGCGTCGCGCCCGGCCGCAGGCGCACGATGCGGTTGTCCTCGGCGGCGGTGAGATACGCGTACACGTATCCGGTGTCGGCGTAGTCGGCAGCGACGGCGAGACCGAGCAGTCCGCCCTCCCCGCGCGCCACGACACCGGGCACCTGATCGACCATCTCGGGCGCGCGGCCGGGCGTCACGCGCAGGATGCGGCCCGAATCCCGCTCGCCGACCAGGGCGCCGCCGTCCGGCAGGAACGCCAGTCCCCACGGCACGTCGAGGCCGTGCGCGATCTCCTCGGCGGCGCCCAGATCGGGACGGCCCGCGGGCAGGCTCGGCACGGTCGAGGTCACGGCGGCGGGCGCGCTCCGGTCCGGCTCGTCGCTCGCGCAGGCGGTGACCGTGAGGGCGACCAGCGCGGCGCCGAGGACAGCTCGTGGGCGACCGGTCGTCACCCACCCATGGTGTCAGATCAGCTTGGCGAGCTGGTCGCGATCGGTGGCGTCGAGCTTGATGCACGCGCGATAGATGTGCCCCTCGACGGTGCGGACCGAGACGCAGAGCCGTTCGGCGATGGCCCGGTTGGACAACCCGCGGCCGATGAGGGCGGCGATCTCCCGCTCGCGTTCGGTGATCGGCAGGGGACGGGCGGCGGCCGTGATCGCCGGTGTGCAGGCGCCGTCGCAGCGGGCGGCCAGCGCGGTGGCGCGGGCCGCGGCCT